>NZ_JAKUFY010000011.1:0-81189 GCF_022663675.1 Bacillus cereus group sp. BfR-BA-01355 | reverse complement strand
AATTCGCGGTACCACCCTAAATTGTGAAACAGTGTCGTTTCACCACTCTTTAGACATAACGGTCTATAACCGTCTTTCACTACTCCTCACGTTTCGTAAAAGAAGCTCCAGGGGGTAATTCATAATTCGCTCTGTACTGGTTCGCACCGACCACCAGCTCTCTGAAATCAGAAATCGAAATACTACTAAATCCTATCAACGCCGATTCATATGATGTTAGTTAAATTTTTATCACATTTTCATCTTAAATGTCAATAAAAATATTAAATGTTTTTTTAGGGAAATAAAGGAGAATTGTTTTAAAGCTCTAATTTTGTACGTTATAATGAATTTGAAAGGGGAGGAAAGAGTGAAGAAAAAAATAATTCTTTTTACCACCTTACTAGTCGTTGGCGGAAGTGCTGGAATTTACACAGCTTTTGCGGCTGAATCAGAGCAGTTGAAACAAAAACAAATACAACAGTCAGAAGTGAAGAAAGTAAAAGAAATAGAAGAGAAGAAATCAATGGAAAAAGCAGCAGAGAAACTAGGAGTTTCTACCGAGGGGAAAACAAAAGAAGAGGTTACGAAAGAAGTAAATACCGCTAGGTTTGAGAAGCGTCATGATTTATTAATTGAGCACGCTAAGCAACTTGGAATTGATACAGAGGGAAAAAAAGATGAAGAAATTATTTTAGAAATTGGAAAGATACAGCATGGAAAGTAGAACAACTTATCGTATGATAAGTTGTTCTTTTTTAAGAACTATTTGATTTTAAAATAATTGACAGTCATTCGGATTTAATGTTAACTATATTTATAAACAAGTTAACATTAGGAGTGACAGTTGTGACAATAAATAGTAGAACGATTGAAAAATCATCTTATACATATGAAGAATTAGCAGAGAAAAATAAAGCTTACGTATGGCACCCATTTACACAAATGAAAGATTATTTAGAAGAAGATCCTGTCATTATTGAACGTGGAGAGGGAAGAAAGCTATACGATGTAAATGGTAATGAATATTGGGATGGTGTTTCATCTATATGGTTAAATGTTCACGGACATCAAGTACCGGAATTAGATGAAGCAATTCGTGAGCAATTAAATAAAATTGCTCATTCTACTATGTTAGGACTTGCTAACGTTCCATCTATTTTATTAGCAGAAAAAATTATTGAGGTTGTACCAGATGGATTGAAGAAGGTATTCTATTCTGATTCAGGTTCTACCGCTGTTGAAATTGCAATTAAGATGGCTTTCCAATATTGGCAGCATAAAGGGAAACCAAAGAAACAAAGATTCGTTACATTAAAAGAAGCATATCACGGTGATACAATTGGAGCTGTTTCAGTAGGGGCAATAGACTTGTTTCACCAAGTGTATAGTTCGCTCTTATTTGATGCGATTAAAATGCCGTATCCATATACATATGGTTCTCCTTACGGAAATAATAAGGAGGAAATTGTAAAAAGCCATTTAGAAGAAATGGAAGAATTGTTGAAAGAAAAGCATGAAGAAGTAGCTGCCATCATTGTAGAGCCATTAATGCAAGGTGCTGGTGGAATGATTACAATGCCAAAAGGATATTTAAAAGGACTGCGCGATTTATGTACAAAGTACAATGTATTATTTATTACAGATGAGGTAGCGACTGGATTTGGGCGTACAGGGAAAATGTTTGCGTGTGAACATGAAAATGTGACGCCAGACATTTTAACTGCTGGTAAAGGTTTAACAGGTGGATATTTACCAATTGCAGTTACCGTAACGACAGATGAAATATATAATGCCTTCTTAGGAGAATATGAAGAACAAAAAACATTTTTCCATGGACATAGCTATACAGGCAATCCGTTAGGGTGTGCCGTAGCAATCGCGAATCTAGAACTATATGAAAAAACAAATTTAATAGAAGAAGTGGCACGTAAAACGGATTATGTGGCAGCGCAATTAGAAAAGCTCTTTGCGTATAAACATGTAGGTGATATTCGTCAGTGCGGATTAATGGTTGGTATCGAGCTTGTGAAGAATAAGGAAACGAAAGAAGCTTTTGACTGGACAGAAAGAGTCGGTGTTCAAGTATGTAAACGCTCAAGAGAGCTAGGTATGATTTTACGACCGCTAGGTAACACGATTGTATTTATGCCGCCACTTGCTTCTACTTTTGAAGAGATTGATGATATGTTACGCATCTTATATAAGGCAATCTCGGATGTTACGGAGGGAGAATAATGAGTGGTTTTTTCATAACAGCAACTGATACTGAAGTTGGAAAAACAGTAGTTGCAGGTGCTATAGCAGGTGTATTTAGAGAATTAGGATATAACGTAGGGGTATATAAACCGTTGCAAAGTGGGCATGTTGCATCAAACCCTGAGGGAGATGCGGCAAGGTTAAAAGTATTATCAGGTGTACCGACACAAGAAAATGAAATTTGCCCTTATTCTATTGAAGAACCACTTGCTCCGAGACTTGCCATGAAAAGAGCTGGAAGAGTAGTAAAGTTAAAAGAAATTACTGATTACTATAATGAACTATTAAAAGAGTTTAATAGCTTATTTGTAGAAGGAGCAGGTGGGCTTGCTGTCCCATATACAGAAGATGCTTTAGTAATTGATTTTGCAAAAGAATTACAGTTGCCTCTTATTGTAGTAGCTCGTCCTACATTAGGAACAGTAAATCATACAGTGTTAACGATTGCTTACGCAAAGGCGCATGGCTTAACCGTAGCGGGTGTCATTTTATCAGGTTGCAAAGAATGTGAAATGGAAAGAGTGCAAGAAAATAAAGAGATGATTGAAGAGTTGAGCGGGGTACCAGTTTTAGGATTATTACCATTCTTTGAAGGTGAGTTTACGAAAGAAGAAGTATTGGAATCTGCAAAAGAATATATTATGATTTCAAAATTAGAGGAGTTTATCCAAAATGAATCAAACGTGGCGGGCGCACCTTCAATCTAAATTACAACAATTACATAAGCAAGGGCAGTATCGAAATTTATATGTAACAGAGCAGGCAGAAGAGACTTGGCTTATTCGAGATAAAAAAAGGATGTTAAATTTAGCGTCAAATAATTATTTAGGGTTAGCTGGAGATGAAAGGTTAAAAGAAGCTGCTATTGCCTGTACAAAAAGATATGGAACTGGAGCGACTGCCTCTCGTCTCGTTGTAGGAAATCATCCATTATATGAAGAGGTTGAGAGAAGCATATGTGACTGGAAAGGTACTGAAAGAGCTTTAATTGTAAATAGTGGGTATACGGCAAATATAGGTGCCATATCTTCTTTAGCCTCTCGGCACGATATTGTTTTTAGTGATAAGTTAAATCACGCAAGTATTGTTGATGGAATCATATTAAGCGGGGCAGAGCATAAAAGGTATCGTCATAATGATTTGGATCATTTAGAGAAGCTTTTGAAAATGGCTTCGCCTGAAAAGAGGAAATTAATCGTAACAGATACCGTTTTTAGTATGGATGGTGATACTGCGTATTTGAGAGATTTAGTACAACTGAAAGAGAAATACGGAGCAATCATTATAGTCGATGAAGCACATGCGAGTGGAATATATGGAATCGGCGGAGCTGGATTATCTCACATAGAAAAAAATCTTTCTCAAAAAATCGATATACATATGGGGACGTTTAGTAAGGCTTTAGGGTGTTATGGTGCGTATTTGACAGGTGATGAAATTTATATAGAGTATTTACAAAATATGATGAGAAGCTTTATTTTTACTACAGCTTTACCACCAAGTACGTTAGGAGCAGTGCAAAAAGCAATTGAAATTGTAAAAGAAGATAACGAAAGAAGAGAGAACCTTATAGCAAACGGAGAATACTTCAGAACTAAATTAAGGGATGCTGGTTTTGATATTGGGAATAGCTCAACTCATATTGTACCGATAGTAGTCGGTTCAAATGAACATGCTTTACGGTTTAGTAAAAGGTTGCAAGAGGCAGGGATTGCGGCTATTGCAATTCGTCCGCCAACTGTGCCGGTTCATAGTTCTCGAATTCGCTTTGCAGTTACATCGCAACATACAATAGCTGATTTAAAATGGGCTATTGATCGAATTATTCACATTGCGAAAGAAGAGGAGATTTTCGTATGAACGAGCTAAAGATTATTTTTATCCCCGGATGGGGAATGGAAGAGAATATTTGGGATTTAGTACTTCCGTATTTTAAAGGATATCCTGTTCAATGCATAGATTGGCGTAATGTGAAAGAACGAAGTGAATTTGCGGAACGAATTATAGATGTAGCGCATAATGACAACGTAATTTTAGTTGGATGGTCACTAGGAGCGTTAGCAGCAGTTGAAGCTTATAAAAAGATTAAGGCAAAAGGCATCGTATTAATTGGTGGTACTGCTAAATTTACAAATACGAGCGATTACAGTAACGGATGGAATGCTTTACATGTAGAACGGCTGAAAAGGAATTTGGCGAGAAGGAAAGAAGATACGCTCAAGCGGTTTTATGAAAATATGTTTACGAAAGATGAGCTAAAAGAGAATAAAAACTTTGAAGACATTGTAGACCGTTTTAAAGGTGATTCTATTCAGTCTTTACAACTAGGTTTAGATTATTTAATAGAAACAGATATGAGAGAAGAACTAAAAGAAATTAAAGTACCTATACTACTTATTCACGGAGAACAGGATGTAATATGCCCATTGTCTGCGGCACGTAGTATGACGGAGAATAGCAGCAGCGAGCTGAAAGTAGTAAGTGAAGCAGGGCATGCATTATGTGTAACGAATTTTGAATATTGCGCAAATGAGATAATTCAATTTGTAGAGGGGATACGACATGATCAACAAAACGTTACTACAAAAACGGTTTAATGGGGCAGCCGTATCTTACGATCGATATGCAAATGTACAAAAAAAGATGGCACATTCATTACTTTCAATCTTAAAGGAACGATATAGTGAAACGGCATCAATACGTATTTTAGAACTGGGATGCGGGACGGGGTATGTAACAGAACAATTATCAAAGTTATTTCCGAAAGCACATATTACAGCAGTTGATTTTGCTGAAAGTATGATTGCGATTGCGCAAACTAGACAAAATGTAAAAAATGTAACGTTTCACTGTGAAGATATTGAGCGATTACGATTAGAAGAATCATATGATGTCATTATTTCAAATGCTACATTTCAATGGTTAAATAATTTACAACAAGTGTTAAGAAATTTATTTCAACATTTGTCTATAGATGGCATATTACTCTTTTCAACGTTTGGACATGAAACATTTCAAGAATTGCATGCTTCGTTCCAACGTGCGAAAGAAGAAAGAAATATAAAAAATGAAACATCGATTGGTCAACGTTTTTATTCAAAAGATCAGTTGCTTCATATATGTAAGATAGAAACAGGGGATGTGCATGTTTCTGAAACATGTTACATAGAGAGTTTTACAGAAGTTAAGGAGTTTCTGCATTCTATTCGAAAAGTAGGAGCAACTAATAGCAATGAAGGATCATATTGTCAAAGTCCCTCACTCTTTCGTGCGATGCTGCGCATATACGAAAGAGACTTCACGGGAAATGAAGGGATAATGGCAACGTATCATGCTTTATTTATGCATATAACAAAAGAGGGGAAGAGATGAAATGAAACAAGTACAAACAAAAAGGGATTGGAAAAAACTTGCATACGACGTAGTGGAAGAAAAGATGATTACGAAAGAAGATGCAATAGCGATATTAGAAGCTGATGATACAGAAGTTTTAGAAATTATGAATGCAGCTTACATTATTCGCCATCATCACTTTGGTAAGAAAGTAAAATTGAATATGATTATTAATACGAAATCTGGATTATGTCCTGAAGATTGTGGATATTGCTCACAGTCTATTATTTCAGAAGCACCAATTGATAAATATGCATGGTTAACGCAGGAGAAGATTGTAGAAGGGGCACATGAAGCAATACGCCGTAAAGCAGGTACATATTGTATTGTAGCGTCTGGTCGTCGTCCGACGGATAAAGAGGTAAATCACGTAATTGGAGCAGTTAAGGAAATTCGTGAAACGACAGACTTGAAGATTTGTTGTTGTTTAGGTTTCTTAAATGAAGATCAAGCAGGACGTTTAGCGGAAGCAGGCGTGCATCGTTATAACCACAACTTAAATACACATGCAAATAATTACGATAGTATTTGTTCAACGCATACGTATGATGATCGTGTTGATACAGTTCAAAAAGCGAAACAAGCTGGTATTTCACCATGCTCTGGAGCGATTTTTGGCATGGGAGAAACAATTGAAGAGCGTGCTGAAATTGCATTTGAATTACAACGTATAGATGCAGATTCTATCCCTTGTAATTTCCTTGTTGCTGTAAAGGGGACACCTCTTGAAGGGCAAAAAGAGTTAACGCCAGTAGAATGTTTAAAAGTACTGGCAATGATGCGTTTTGTAAACCCAACAAAAGAAATTCGTATTTCAGGAGGACGTGAAATCAATTTACGTTCTGTACAGCCAATCGGTTTATTTGCAGCAAATTCTATTTTTGTCGGGGACTACTTAACGACAGCTGGACAAGAGCCGACTGCGGACTGGGGTATGATTGCAGATTTAGGATTTGAGATTGAAGAATGTGCATTATAAGATAGATGAAAAAGCAAACTTGTAAAAGGGTTTGCTTTTTTTGTAAATAAAATGTAATAAATAGTTGTGAATGCTTGGTATTATTGGTTTTTGAGCGAAAAAAAGAATTTTTGTGGACGAATTTTCCAAGCCCTAGTTGTACATAGTAAATATGTAATTTATATTGGGTTGGAGGATTTTACATGTACAAATACATATTAGCGATTATGACTTGTTTAATTTTAATAAAAGCAATAAGTTCTGATCCAGTTAAGGCTGCTGAAAATCCTGAACAAAAAGAGATGCAACAAAGAATCGAACAACACTTTCGAACGAAAGCTGAACATTTTGGATTGAAAACGGAAGGAAAAGATTTAAAGGAAGTTAGAAAAGAAATTACTATTATAGAAGAAGCGAAAAAAAGAGAGAATGTATGGAGAACAGCACAAGCTCTTCATATAAAAACAGAAGGAAAAACGATGAATGAATTAATAAAAGATGTACAAAAAAAGGTGAAAAAATAAAAAGAGGCCGCAGCCTCTTTTTTTATGCCCATTGTTTTGATAAGTGAGCCATTTCAATTGCAGCAACAGCTGATTCATATCCTTTATTACCAGCTTTCGTACCTGCGCGTTCAATCGCTTGTTCAATTGTTTCTGTCGTTAATACGCCGAAAATAACTGGGATGTCCATTTGTAGTGATAAAGACGCAACACCTTTTGCTACTTCATTACAAACGTAATCGTAGTGAGTTGTAGCACCTCGGATTACAGTACCTAATGTAATAACAGCATCATACTTTCCGCTACTAGCCATCTTTTTAGCGATTAAAGGAATTTCAAATGCACCAGGAACCCAAGCAACATCAATATCATTTTCTTCTACACCGTGACGCTTTAATCCGTCTAAAGCGCCGCCAAGTAACTTACTTGTAATAAATTCATTAAAACGTCCAACAACAACTCCAACTTTTAATCCTGTACCAACCAAATGACCTTCGAATACCATAATAAATCTCTCCTTTAATTATAAGTTTAGTAAGTGTCCTAATTTGTTTACTTTCGTTTGTAAATACGATTTATTCTCTTCTTTTGCTGGCATTTGCAACGGTACACGCTCGACTACTTCTAAATCGTAACCTTGTAAGCCAGCAATTTTTCTTGGGTTATTCGTTAATAATCGTAAACTTTGTAAACCTAAATCTTTTAATATTTGTGCACCGATACCGTAATCACGAAGATCAGCAGGGAAGCCGAGTTTTTCATTTGCTTCTACAGTATCGAATCCTTCTTCTTGTAATTTATAAGCACGAAGCTTATTAAGAAGCCCAATGCCTCTTCCTTCTTGTCTCATATAAAGAAGAACACCTTTTCCTTCACGCTCAATTTGAGCAAGTGCTGCATGGAGTTGTGGTCCGCAATCGCAGCGATGTGAACCGAATACATCTCCTGTTAAGCATTCAGAATGAACACGCACAAGTACCGGTTCACCTATTGAAATATCACCTTTTACAAGTGCGATATGTTCTTTCGTATCTAATGAGTTAGAATAGCCAATTGCGTGGAAAGTACCGAAATCTGTAGGTAATGTAATTTCCACCTCTCTCGTCACAAGTGTTTCATGATGGCGGCGGTAAGCAATTAAATCTTCTATTGTAATCATTTTTATATCAAATTGTTTTGCGCATTCTATTAAATCAGGTACACGTGCCATCGTGCCGTCCTCATTTATAATCTCGCAAATAACTCCAGCTGGTTCGGCACCGCATAGCTTTGCTAAATCAACAGCAGCTTCTGTATGACCTGCACGACGCAGGACACCGCCTTCTTTCGCAATTAATGGAAAGATATGTCCAGGTCGATTGAAATCAGTGCCTTTTGATGCGGGATTTAACAATTCTTGTATCGTAGTTGCACGTTCGTGAGCGCTAATCCCTGTTGTTGTAGAAACATGGTCAATGCTCACTGTAAACGCAGTATGATGTGAATCTGTATTATGAGATACCATTGGTTCTAATTGTAGACGTTCTGCGTATCCTTCCGTAATCGGTACACAAACGAGACCACGACCATGTGTAATCATAAAATTAATTGTTTCCGGTGTAATGTACTCTGCTAAAGCAATAAAGTCGCCTTCATTTTCTCGGTTTTCATCATCACATACGATAACGACTTTACCTTGTTTTAAATCTTCTAGAGCTTCTTCAATACGATGAAACATTGTGCTTCCCCCTTATAGAAATCCGTTTTCTTGTAAAAAACTTTCGGTCATTGAACCTACTCGTTTTGCAGGTTTAGTAATAAAGCGTTCGATATATTTACCAATCATGTCACACTCAATATTTACGATATCTCCGGCATTTTTTTCTCCAATGACAGATTCGCTTACTGTGTGCGGGATGAGTGAAATCGTTATGGAAGCTTCGTCTATATCAAATATCGTTAAACTCGTTCCATCAACAGCAATGGACCCTTTATGCAAACAATAGTGTAGCAATTCATCAGAAATTGCTATTTTATAATAGACGGCATTGTAATGTTGTTTTTTAGTTAAAATCGTTCCGATGCCATCAATATGTCCTGAAACGAAATGTCCACCGAATCTTCCATTTGCAGACATTGCCCGCTCTAAATTTACTTTAGAGTGGGGTTTAAGCATGCGAAGCGATGTCGACTGCATCGTTTCAGGCATTGCATCAACTGTAAATGAAGTAGTTGTAAAGTTTGTTACAGTTAAGCAAATACCGTTAACCGCGATACTATCACCTAAGTGAACATCTGATAAAATTTTCTTTGCATCAATCGTTAATTTCATCGCTTCTCCGCTTTGTTGCATGTTTGCTATCGTTCCTAATTCTTCTACAATTCCTGTAAACATTCCGTCACCTCGTTTCGGGCATTCGCAACGATTTTTATATCATCACCAATTTGTTTCATCTCTTGAATTTTCAAGGAAAGCGCATCTTGTAATTTTGAAAAACCATTTCCTCCAAATAAAGTAGGAGCATCTTTTCCACCAATTAATTTCGGGCTTATATAGGTTACAATTTCATTGAAATTGTTTGTTTTTAAGAAACTTGCATGAATTGATTGGCCACCTTCAACGAATAGAGAAAGAATTTGTTTCTCTCCAAGAAAGGAAAGAAGGTCCTCGATTTCTATATGCTTCGTTTCCATTTGGAATATAGCTATATTTTTAGAATTATAAGAAGATATCTTCTCTTTCTTTACATCCTTACCGACAATAATCCATGTCGGTGCTAAACCATCTGTTATAACATGAGAAGATGGTGGCGTTCGTAAATGGGTATCTAAAACAACGCGAATAGGATGTTTCCCACCATTTGGAATTCTTGTTGTTAAATGAGGATTATCAGCTATAACTGTATTCACTCCAACAAGAATTGCATCATGTGTATGGCGATATTGGTGAACATCAGCACGTGCTTCTTCACCTGTAATCCACTTACTTTCACCAGTTACAGTTGCTGTTTTTCCATCTAAGCTCATCGCTGTTTTGATTGTTACAAAAGGGCGTTTTGTTTTCATGTAGTGAAAAAAGTAGCGATTTAATAAAACTGCTTCTGCTTCAAGAACACCGGTAGTTACTTCAATTCTAGCTTCCTCTAATCTTCTTTTTCCGTTACCAGAAACGAGCGGATTACAATCGAGAGTAGCAATTACCACACGCTTAACTCCTTTTTCGATGAGCAATTCACAACAAGGTGGTGTTTTTCCAAAGTGGCTACACGGTTCCAGTGTTACATAAACGGTAGCGTCTTTGGCGTTCTGACCAGCCATTTGAAGGGCATGAACTTCTGCGTGTTCTTCACCAGCTCGTAAATGAGCCCCCATACCAACGATGTTTCCATCTTTTACAACAACAGCACCAACCATAGGATTTGGACTTGTTTGTCCTGATGTTCCTTCTGCTAACTGCAGGGCAATCCTCATATATTCTTGATCTGTCATTTTCTTCACCTCTCCTAAAAAAATCAAAAAACCCCAAGGATTTAATATCCTTGGGGTTTGGGAGACGTGATTTCTAGAAATATAGTTTGAATACGAAAGCATAGGAAAGAAACCTAACGATAATTGATATTTCTGCATAAGGAAAAAACCTAGCAAAATATCGAATTTTTAAACGCTAGTTGTCTCTTTTTATTTCAGTATAAAAAATAAGTATAGAAAATTAAACATATATAAAGAATCAAAATGAATCTTTAAAAATATGCATACTGAAATAAAAGTGTATTCACTATATAAAAAACTAGAAACATATCCTTCTCCCATCCAGACTATACTGTCGGCCCTAGAGTTTCACTAGATCCACCGTTTTCGAGTTGAAAACGGGTCACGGACTTAGAAGTTTTCACTTCATCACCGCCGGTTGGGAATTTCACCCGACCCCGAAGGATGCTGTTTGCTCAAATTATAGCACAAAAAAAATAAAAGGCTAGTAAAAAATATTCGAATGTGAAGAATTGTGTGAAAATATATGTGGGCTGGAATGGAAATAAAAGTATTAGAAATGTTGTAAGGAGAAGGGATATAACGGAGTTGCTAAAAAGAAAAAACATGCACAAAAAAATGTGCATGTCACATGTAAAATTATTCTGCCTCTGGTGCTCTAACAACAGACTCGAATTTACCTTTATGCGAAGCGTCGCAATAAGGCATATTTTTTGATAAACCACAACGGCATAAAGAAAATGCCGGTTTTGCTGGGAATACATTCCCTTGTGAGTCGACTAATTCCACGTCCCCTGTAACGCGAAAAGAGCCATTATCATTTACTTTAATTTGTACTTTTGCCAACGTTATCCCTCCTTCCCAAACGCTTAATTTCATCATATAATCAAGGGAAGTGCTTGACAATATAAAAAGAGCACTTTGTTTGAGAAAGAAGAGAGTGTTATAATAGTTTTCATAACTGACTAGAGTAAGGTGACGAGAGATGGATAAACAATTACATACATTACGAAACATTGCAAATGAGCGCACGTGGGCATCATTTTTGAATGATAATCATCCATATAGTTTGTTACATTGGTCCATTGCAGGTGTAGGGCAAGAGGCAAAGGATGTTTGGTTACTTCAAGATGAAGTAACATTTCAAACGACAGAATTCCCAACGTTAGATGATGCAATGCAATGGATTTCTGAAAATATGGAACAAGTTACAGACGTTTTAGCGCAATAAAAAAACAGGCTTATGCAAGCCTGTTTTTTGTTTCTTTCACATATGTGTTTAAAAATTGATCGATGGCTGCTTCGTACTCTTCTTTATTTTCGTTATAAGAGCAAGCGTGTGCACCACGTTCTGCAATATAAAGTTGTTTATTGTTTTCTTTTGCTTCATATAGTGATTTCGTCATATCAGCTAAAATATAATCATCATCTTTACTATGAATAAAGAGGACGGGATTGTTAATATTTTTTATACAATCAATTGGTGAAACTTCGCGAATCGTATAACCGTCACGCACTTTTAAAAAAGCATTTGCTAAAGGTAATAAAGGCCATTTTGGTAAATGGAATTCAACCTTTAAACGGTGCTGTAATTGTCCGTGAAAATCAGAGAAAGGACAATCTGCAATATAGAAATCAGCACCATCTTCTACAAGTCCTGCGTATTGAAGAAGTGTTGCAGCTCCCATAGATTCACCATGAATACCGAGTGTTATATTTGTTCCAAAGCGACTTTTTAGCCAGTCAACTACAGATTTTAAATCATGTTTTTCATAGTATCCATAGCTTGTTGTTTTTCCGCCAGTTTTACCATGACGACGATGATCATAAATAACGACATTATACCCTCTGTTTAAAAATAACCTTGCATATTTTACAGAGTTCATTTTATTTACAGTTACGCCGTGACAAAAAATCATAAACTTATTGGAATGACCAGCAGGAATGTAATATCCGTGAAGATCATATCCGAATTGTGAAGGAATATGAATTTCTTCTTTATGAAGAGCATCAAAATCTTCTATACGAAAATGTTTTTTCGTTTCTCTTTCGAGTACTTCTTCCTCTGTTTTTTTCTTTAAATACATCACTTTATTTGTAAAGAAAATCCCAAGGGCTGTTATCGCACCTAGTACAGTAAACAATGCTGCAAAAAAACGTTTCATACTTTACCTCATCCTCCAAATACCGTTACATGTGATACACTTATATTGTATCACAATGATATAAAAGGGGAGAAATAGGAAATGGTGCATATACAAAAAATTACGCCAACGATGAAAGAAACAATTCGAATGTTTATGTGTGAGAACTGGGGAAGTTCATTGATGGTTTCACGTGGTAAGGGGCATCAATTAGAAGAGTTGCCAGGATTTGTTGCGTTTTCTAATGACAGAATAATCGGAATTATAACGTATGAAGTGACTGGAAATATGTGTGAAATTATATCGTTAGATAGTATTGAAGAAAGAAAAGGAATAGGGAAGAAGCTTGTGGATTGTGTATTGCAAGTTGCAGAAGAAGAACGGTGCAGGCAGGTTTGTCTTATTACAACAAATGATAATATGAATGCGTTACGATTTTACCAAAAACGTAATTTTGTAATGACTAATTTATATGTGAATGCGGTAGAGGAGGCACGAAAAATAAAGAAAGAAATTCCACGCATTGGATATGATAATATCCCAATTTTACATGAAATTCAGTTGGAGTATCGTTTAGTGAAATGATGTAACAATTTTCAGAAATATGAGTTATTAATCTTGACGGATAGTGTAATTTAGGTTACCGTAAAATTGTAATCTATTACCATATTAAGGGGTGACGATGTGGCAACTATACGTGATGTTGCAAAATTGGCAGGTGTTTCAGTCGCAACCGTTTCACGAGTTATTAATGAAAAAGGATATGTTCATGAGGACACAGTAAAACAAGTAAAGGAAGCAATTGAAGAATTACGTTATAGGCCAAACAGTGCAGCGAAGCCACTATTTAAAGAGAATTCAACGATAATTGCATTACTTGTAGATAATCTATATGACCCATCAAACATCACTTTGCTACATTGTATTGAGGAAATAGCATATAAAGAAGGATATCAAATCATTGTTTGTAATATAGAGAATAAAGATAGATACATATATATGTTGAAGGAGAATAACGTTGCAGGTGTTATTTTAACAAAATCCGTTTTTAAAAGTATAGGAGAAATTCCATTTCCGTTTGTTGTGATTGATGAGCAACAATCACATGGAAATTATTATGAAAGTGGACAGAGGGCTGTTTCTTTATTAAAAGAGAAAGGGTGTCACTTTCTTGCATATTTTGGTGAGGGAGAAGAAAGTGAAGAAATGGAAGATCATATAGCAGGTTTTTTAGATACTGTTTGGGATGAAGGAATCTCTTATCGAGAAGAATGTGTACAAGGGTATACAAATAAACAATTTATTACATTATTGCGAAACAATCCGTATATAGATGGAATTGTAACCTCAAGTGATCAGATTGCTATTGAGTTAATTCGGTCAGCAAGATTTGTAAATATACATGTACCAGATAAATTAAAAATTGTTGGACCGAATGGGAGCATAGAGTGTGAATGGATAGGTTCATCACTACCGGCAATTGAAAGCTATGTCAAAGATAACGGAAAAGTAGCTTTTCAACAATTAAAAGGAAAAATAAAAAAGTAAAAGGTGCGTTTTATACGCACCTTTTTATAATGTAATTGCGGCAATAAAGCCAAATATAAGTAACGGTATATTGTAATGTAGAAAAGTGGGTACACATGTATCCCATATATGATGGTGCTGACCATCAGCATTTAAACCGGATGTTGGTCCGAGGGTACTATCTGATGCTGGAGATCCTGCGTCACCTAGCGCTCCGGCTGTACCAATAATTGCAATTGTAGCCATCGGACTAAATCCAAGCTGAATGCACAGAGGTACAAAAATTGTTGTTAAGATAGGGATGGTTGAAAAGGATGAACCAATTCCCATCGTAACGAGAAGTCCAATAACAAGCATAAGAAATGCAGCGAGTGGTTTGTTATTTCCGATTATATGTGCACTCGTTTGCACCAGAGATTCAACATGTCCTGTTTTTCGAAGAACAGCGCCGAATCCAGCGGCAGCAATCATAACAAAGCCAATAAAGGACATCATACGCATTCCGCTTGTTAATATCGCATCTGCTTCTTTAAGTGGTAGACTACCACTTACTGATAAGACGATAATACCTGCTAAAGCACCGAAAATCATTGATTCTGTTGTTAATTGAACAGTTAATGTAGCAATGATAGATAATAACCCGAAAGTAATGCTACGTTTTGTATAGGGAACAATCTCATTTTCGGTAGTATGAATTTGTTCTGTTTCATACGTACGAGGTTTTCGGTACGTAATGAATACCGCTACACATAATCCAATAATCATACCGAGTGCTGGGATAGTCATTGCTTTTGGAATAAGTGTGACATCAAATGTAAGACCGCTTTGCGCAGCGTTGGTTTGCAATACGTCATGATAAATTTTTCCGAACCCTGCAGGGATCCACATATAAGGAGTAATTAATCCAAATGTAATAATACACGTGACAAGTCTTCGATCCACTTTCAGCTCATTTAATACTTTTAAAAGTGCTGGAATTAAGATGGGGATGAAAGCAATGTGAACAGGAATCATATTTTGTGAGAAACAAGCCATCGTTAAAATAATGAATAAAATAAGTATTTTAGAATAAACTTGTTTTTTCGTGTCTTGTTCATTGCCAATCCATTTTAATGCAGTTTGAATCATAGCATCTGGAAGTCCTGTTTTGGAAAGGGAAATAGCGAAACCACCAAGCATTGCATAACTTAAAGCGATTGGAGCACTGTTTCCAAGACCAGTTGTAAAAGTGTTAATCGTTTCTGAAATACCGAGTCCGCCGATAATTCCGCCTGTTAAAGCTCCAACAATGATGGCGACAATGACCTGGACACGTAACAAACTAAGCAATAGCATAATTGCTACTGCGACGAGTACAGCGTTCATAATAAATGTAATCTCCCTAAATTTTTATTCTGTTAAGACAAGTAAATATGAAACATTTTGCTATGTTTATACATACTTGCGACATATTATTATAAAATGTTTTCTATGAAATGTAAAAGAGCCTTTTGTTACTAATGCTGAAAAGCTAGCTCTTGTTTAATTGATTGCAAAGAATTGGCGAATAATTCTGGTTCTTCTAGATCAGGAGAATGTGCTGAATTTGGGAACCAAATCATTTTTTTTATAGGCGCTTCAATAATATCGCAATATTCCTGAACGAGTGCATAAGGAGTTTGATAATCATAGCGACCAGAACAAAAATAAACTGGAATAGATAAACTTGAGATAGAAGAAAAGAAATCGATTGTCAGCATTTCTTCCCATAAAACGCCAGATTTTAAATTTCCTGCGAGAAACTTGAACCAATCTAATAGCGTATATTCAGGAGAAAAGAAACCTTTTCGTATGAAAGAAAAGGAAGATCCGTTTTGGATTGCTCCTCCGAATGTGCCAAGCCACTTTCTTTGAATAATAAGACGTCTCATATCTAAAAATGGTGGTTTTCCTAATTTTAAAAGGGAAGCTAATGCTTTTTTATGATCATGTTTTTTTGCAGAACTAATTAAATGTTGATATAGCAATTCTTCATTTTGTTTCATATGTACAATTTGCCCAATACCGATGTAAGCCTCGATATACTTTGGATATTGATGTGCTATGTTAAGCCCAATAATACTTCCCCAAGAATGACCAGCGAGAAATAGTTTTTGTTTGTTGAACCTTTTAAGTGCATATTGAATCACTTCTTTTGCATCGGAAACGAATTGTTCGATTGTAAAATTTGCTCCGAAATCTTTCATTGAAAAAGATTTACCTGCCCCGCGCTGATCCCAATTAATAACAATAAAGTGCTTCTCTAATTCTTTTTGAAAATGACGAATAAATCCGATTTGTGCCATGCCGGGTCCACCATGGCAGCATAATAAAATAGGCTGCTCTACGTTTTGCCCACGCATAAGGAGAGTTTGTTTTCGATTATTAATCATAACGCTTTCTATCGTAGCGATACTATTAGGAATGAGTTGTTTGTTTTCAGTATAGAACTGAGGGGTATAGCTACGCAAAAGCATATTGAAAACCTCCTTTTGTGAAATCGTATGAATCGCACAGGCTATTCATTTTGCATATACTGTTAGAAAATCATTGTAACATACCATACTAGTGTCATTTCAACACGGGAGGAGGGAAATTGTGACGATTGGAGAAATTATAGATGGTTTAAATAGGCGTGAATCCATCGCTATTATAGCAAAACGTCTTGAAATAAGCCCGTATACATTATCGAAGAAATTAAGATTGATTGGATACGAATATGATGGAGAGCAGAAGAAACGTATTTTTGTAGGAGATGGAGAAGAACCACGTCACTTACAACTCCAAGAAGCGACCGCCCTTCAATATGAGAAAACAGATTATCAATTATTAATTTATGAGCAATTACAAAGTATTTATGAATTATTAAGAAGAAGAGAAGAAGTAATTGCACCAATTATGAGTAAAAGTACAGAGAAAAAGAGACGCACCTTTTCTATTAATACAGAAATATTAGCAAGATTGGACCTTATATCAGAATCGAAAGGAATTCAAAAATCTAAAATTGTAGAAGAGGCGTTGCAACAATTTTTACAGCAATATGAATTTAACAAAACATCACATTTTGATAACTAAAGAAAAGGATACTATGTTCATTGGAAGAACGAGTATCCTTTTTATGATGCATATTACGTATAAATACAGGATTAGTGCAAATCTTTTATGGCGTGAAAAATGAAATTTCTTATTAGAGAAACACTTAATTTACTTTTTGGATTCTTCCATCAATAACTGGCTGAATTGGTTCTTTTAATTGTTTTACGTAATCGACTAACGCTTCAAAGTCGTTTGGACCAGTTTCTGCATTTTTACCATTTTTAAATGATATGAATCCGTCACCGCCAGAAGCTAAGAAAGCATTTGCAACTACGCTATACGTTTTAGATGGAGATAATTCTTCTCCGTTTGTTAAACGTATATTTGTAACTTTTTCACCGTTTGGTTTATTTGCATCCCACGCATATTGAATACCTGAAATTTGAAGCATTCTTGTTGTTCCTTTTTGCCATTGCTGATTTAAAATATCGCGAATGTCTTGACCTGTTAAATCTACTTTAATCAATTGATTTCCAAAAGGTTGAATGCCGTATAACTCACCCCACGTAATATCACCAGCATCTAAGTCATTACGAATGCCACCAGGATTCATGAGGGCGATTTGAGTTTGCATCGTTTGACGCTGAGCATCGGCAACTAAATTTCCAAGAGTGGACTCACCAGCATCATTTTGTTTACGGTCGATAGATGCTGTAGATTTTCCGACCACTTCATTTACAAGTGGTGCGATTTTTTCTTTATATTGATCTAGTTTTTTCTTTACTTGTTTATCAGGTTCTACACCTTCATGATACGTTGTAACAACTTCAGCTTTTTTCTTTATAATATCCTTTGTTTTACGATCAATTGTTACATCCACGTCTGAGAAAGCCGTGCCGTAAGAATTTGCTTGGACAATTAGCTTATTATTTACTGTACCATTTACATACGTATGACTATGTCCACCGAAAATAACATCAACTTCTGGGTCTGTTTCATTTGCAATTCGAGTAAGGTCGCCATTTGTTACCCCAGACTCATCGGTTGTTCCACCGACATGAGCAAGAACGACGATAGATTTAACGCCGAGGCGTTTTAATTGTTGTGTTGATTTATTAATTGCTTCTACTTCATCAGTAATTTGTACATTTTTAAGCATCGTAGGCATAACGACATTTGGTGTATCAGTTGTAACAACACCAATGAATCCTACAGGAACACCATCTACCATTTTTACAGTAAATGGTGGTAAAAATAAGCGGCCAGTTGATTTGTTATAGAAGTTAGCAGCTACATAGGGGAAGTTAGCCCCTTTGAAATTCCCTGTTTTTTCATGATATCCACCGTAAATGAGGCGTTTCATTTCATCAATGCCTTCATCAAATTCATGGTTTCCGATTGTACCAACATCAAATTTTAAATCATTTAAAAATTCAATCGTCGGTTCATCCTGTAATAATGCTGAAACTGGTGGACTAGCTCCGACGATATCACCAGCATGTACGAGAAGTGTATTAGGGTTTTGTTTTTTACGTTCTTTTAAATAAGTAGCTAAGTAATCAGCGCCACCAGCTTCTTTATTATTAATTTTTTTAACAGTATCTAGTTGTCCATGGAAATCATTAATACCAAGCATTTGTACGTCTATGTAGCGGTTTTGTTCAGCTGGATTCTGAGATGGGGGAGCGGCAAATACGCTTGAAAAAGTAATAGTGCTTAAAACAGCAACGGCAGGAATAATTTTTTTCCACATAGTTCATTTCTCCTTTTTTATAATCTGACATCATACGACATAATTTTAATAGATTCATAGGATTATAGCTACATAAAAATTTAGTCTTTTCGAAAAATTAACATATTTACAAAAAGTGGATAATAGAGTAAAGACCCTTTTTTATTGTCGATTGCATCGTGTATCTACTATAATGGAGAAAAAAGTAAAAGGTGAGTAGCATGAAGAAAAAGAAACAAAGACAAATGCAAAGACAATCGCAAGTGAATCCACCAAAGAAAGAAACACTTACAGTAGGCGATCAATTAAATGATTCACTCATGCAACAATTAAAGAGTAAGAAGAAAGAGTTGCAAGTGAGAGAAGAGGAAAAAGAGGCAGCTGAACTGGAAAGAAAGCGCAAAGAACAAAAAGAACGTGAAAAGAATAAATCATTTGAAGAACTGCTAAGTGAAAGTAACCTTACTTGGAAAGACTTTAAATAATAAAAAAATGATCAGTGAAATTCACTGATCATTTTTTGATGAGCTTGTAAGAAAAGGGGAGTTATTATGAGGAAAATTGTAGTTGTTCCGCATGAAAATCATTGGAGTGAAAAATTTCAAATGGAGGCTGAAAGATTAAAAACAGCGATGCCAGAAACGGTGAAAATTCATCATATTGGAAGTACGTCAGTGCCAGGACTGGCAGCTAAACCTATTATTGATATGATCATGGAAGTAGAAAGTATTGAAAGGGTAGATAGGTGGAATGAACGATTTATAGAGCTTGGTTACATCGTAAAAGGGGAAAATGGTATTTCAGGACGCCGATTTTTTATCCATGGAACGGAAGAAAAACGTTTGTATCATTTACACGTGTTTGAAAAAGGAAATCCAGAGATAGTAAGGCATTTAGCATTTCGTGATTATATGATGGCTCATTGTGAAGAAGCAGAGGCATATGCAACCTTAAAGAAAGAATTGGCCGAAAAGTATACATATGATGGCACGTTATATACGGAAGGGAAAAATGAGTTTGTGCGCAATGTGGATGAAAAAGCGAAAGAATGGAGAGAAAATAACGTGAATAAATGAGTTCACGTTATTTTTTAGCTATATAAAAGTGTTATGTAAACTGTACGTATGTTTTGACTTTTGGGATGAATCTTGTTGAAATAAAGTTGTGGCTTATAAAAAAATGTAACAATGAAAGGGAGACGACTGTGTATATTCCAACAACTACACTTCATAATGGCGTGAAAATGCCGATGATTGGTCTAGGCGTTTATAAAGCAAAAGAAGGCGACGAAGTAAAACAAGCAGTAAAAACAGCGTTAGAAGTTGGATACCGTTCGATTGATACAGCAACTGTGTATGAAAATGAAAGCGGTGTCGGAGAAGCGATTCGTGAATCAGGAATTCCAAGAGAAGACCTATTTATTACAACAAAAGTTTGGAATGACGATCAAGGATACGAGGAGACACTCGAGGCGTTTGAAAAAAGCTTAAAGAAATTACAAATGGACTATGTAGATTTATATTTAATACATTGGCCAGTAAGAGGGAAGTATGTGGATACGTACCGAGCGTTAGAAAAATTATATGAAGAAGGTAAAGTGCGTGCGATTGGTGTTTCTAATTTTCATAAACATCATTTAGAATTGTTATTACCAAATTGCAAAGTGAAGCCGATGGTGAACCAAGTAGAACTTCATCCGATGTTAACGCAATTTGAATTGCGTAATCATTGTCAAGGTGAGCAAATCCAAATGGAAGCGTGGAGTCCGTTAATGAGGGGCGGAGAAGTATTTCAGCATCCAATCATTCAGGCTATTGCTAACAAATATGAAAAAACACCTGCGCAAGTTATATTAAGATGGGATATTCAAAGCGGGATTGTTACAATTCCTAAATCTGTTACACCATCTCGTATTAAAGAAAACTTTACTATTTTTGATTTCTCACTAACTGAAGAAGAGATAAATCAAATTAACACGTTGAATCGCGATTTACATGTAGGCACAAATCCTGATAAATATGATACGTTATAAAAAAGACTGTCTCCTAATAAAGGAGACAGTCTTCTGTTTATCGGTAATTCGATATTTTTAACGATGCAAAGCATATGTGTCATATTTAACAATTTTTTGAAGTTGTACATATTCTTCTTTAGTTAAAGGTAACTGTTGGCTAGCTCGTATATTTTCCTGCAATTGTTGAAGAGAGCTTGCGCCAGGTATAACAGCTGCAACAGTCTTATTATGTAAGCAATATTGAATAGCTGTTCCTGTTAAAGAGCTTTCTCCAATCGTTTCTTTTACACTCGCTAGAGTTGTATGTAATTCATCGTAAGAATAAGAGAGGTAATCCTTTTCCTTTACTCTTTCTATTTTTCTTGCATTGTTATCAGTTAAAATTCCTTTTGCAAGTGGTCCGCGAGCAATGATGCTAATTTGGTATTCATTCAGAAGCGGGAACCATTCTTCTGGACGACGATTTAAAAGGCTATATTCCATTAGTACACTAACGATGTTTGAGCGTTTTGCATATTCACGGATTACATTTGGACGTATAGAAGAAATACCGTAATGGCGGATAATACCTTCTTTTTTCAATTCTTCAAAAGCTTCAATTGTTTCATCTATTGGATCTTCAATCGTTCCGCCATGAAGTTGGTAAAGGTCAATATAATCAGTTTGAAGTCTACGTAAACTTTCTTTTACTTCAGCCTTTATGTAAGCTTTAGAAGGGTCCCAAGACCAGCCGTTTTTTTCTTCTGTCCAACGATTTCCAACCTTCGTTGTAAGAACAATTTTGTCTCGTTTCCCCTTCAAGGCTTTTCCAACAAATTCTTCATTTAATCCGTAATCATATAAATCTGCTGTATCAAAAAAATTAATTCCTAAATCGATTGCTTCATCGACAATACGCATAGCCTCTGTTTCAGATGTACCGAGAGACATACAGCCAAGGCCCATTTCTGTAACAAATAAATCTGAGTTTCCTAATTGACGTTTTTTCATAGGTCAACCTCCTTACCTTTATTGTACGAGAGGGAAAAGAGGTTGACAAACGTTTCCTTTTCGCTTTGCATTAACTGCCCGTAAAAGCATAATTAATGTGAGCTTAACGGATTAATGTTTCATTTTATTTGCTGTAATCCACTCTTGTACAGTTGTATACTCTTTGCTATATTGTTTTAGCTTATGGCGAATTTGCCATGCTTTTCCGACTAACGTGATGCGATTTGGTAAAATATAAACTTTCATTTCTATCACGCTCCTTTCAATGTGGTAAAATGTATGAAGAAAGAATAGGAAATAGAACAGGGAGATGAAGTAGTATGAGTAATCTTACAGAGAGAACAGTAAAAACTGAGCCGATTTTTGATGGTAGAGTTATAAAAGTTCGTGTTGATGATGTAGTATTACCAAATGGAGAAATGAGTAAACGTGAAATTGTAAATCACCCTGGTGCAGTTGCGATTATTGCTATTACAGATGAGGGGAAAATTGTGCTTGTTGAGCAGTATCGTAAAGCGCTTGAAAAGGCGATTATAGAAATTCCAGCCGGCAAGTTAGAGCCTGGTGAAAAACCAGAGGTAACAGCAGTTCGTGAATTAGAAGAGGAAACAGGATATGTATGTGAAAATATGGAGCTTATTACTTCTTTCTATACATCTCCAGGATTCGCAGATGAAATTTTATATGTATATAAAGCGACAGGTTTGACAAAAAAAGAAAATAAAGCTGAGTTAGATGAAGATGAGTTTGTGGAATTAATGGAAGTATCGTTAGAAGAAGCGATTACTCTTATGAAAAATCTTCGTATTCATGATGCGAAGACGATGTTTGCAGTACAATATTTACAACTACAAAAATAAACACTCGCCAAAGGCGAGTGTTTTTAATTGATTTTTGCATATACACGTGCATCACGTAAGCTACCGTCTGGTGCTAGGAAATCATTTTCCATTGTACCTTCTAGAATGAATTCTAAACGTTCTGCTAAGCTACATGCATTTATATTTGTTGCATCAGTACGAATTTCAATTCTTCTAGCGCCTAGTTTATCAAAGGCGAATTGGATAGCGCCTTTAACAGCTTCAGTCATATAGCCTTGTTTTGTATAATCGCTATGCAACCAGAAGTGAAGTGAAAACTTTGGAATATCCCAGTTTTCAGGTTTTAGTGTAATTGCTCCGATGAATGTACCAGATACTTTATCGTATAAGTGAAAATCAAGTGTTTCACGAAGTAAAAACTGTCCGTGAGCTTCGCGAACAATTTCTTCAGCACTCTCTTCTGTTTCAGCGTTAATTGGTACCCACGGTACTAAGTCTTCTAGAGAAGCTTGGATTGCTTCATATACTTCTGCACCATCACCTGGAAATGGTTTACGAACTTGTAAGCGTTCAGTTTGAAATAATGTTGGAAAATCTAATAATAATGGTTTCAAGAGAAATCCCTCCTATTCTCTACTTTTTAGTTTAGCAAAGTAGAGCGGAATTTCAATGTTAATTCGTCATACTTTTTTCTTTCTTTCATACATTTTTAATAAGAGTGTGAACGGAGGGAAGAAAAATGTGGCGAAAAAATTGGCAAGACCGTGTAATGTCTCACATACAGGAAAACTCTTCATTATATATATTTAACGCTGTTTTATTATTGATGGGAGTAATATTTGGAGCCATTCTTGTGAATAGTTTACAAATCAATCAAAAACAAGATTTATCATTTTATTTACAACGTTTTTTTGGACAAGTCTCTAAAGGAGAATTTGCCATTGCGGGCGAAATGTTTCGAGAAAGTTACTTTTCGCAATTAAAATACATCGGATTTATTTGGATTTTAGGGATTTCAATTATTGGATTACCACTTATTTTTATTTTATTATTTGTAAAAGGAGTTGTTGTTGGATTTACAGTTGGTTTTTTAGTAAGTCAGCATGGATGGAATGGACTATTATTAGCATTTGTATCTGTTTTGCCACAAAATTTAATTATCATTCCAGTCTTTCTCATTATGACAACCATTGCTGCAAGTTTTTCTTTACGGATGATTAGGCATCAATTTATTAGAAAAATAACCGAGCCACTATTACCATTATTAATCCGGTATACATGTTTCTTTCTTGTAATTGGAGCGGTATTAGCAATGGCTTGTAGTGTGGAGGCTTACGCATCACCAGTTTTAATGAAAGAAGTTGTTGAGGCTATTAATAAAAAATAAATATTTTTTGAGAATAATTATCAATTTGTTTTTATTGTTTTTCTTTTGACAGAAGCCCTTCTTCTGATATAATGGTGTAAGAGTGGCGAGGAGGGAGTAGTACCGAATGGAAGAAAGAATTGAACGAATTAAGAAGCAATTACATGCAGCGAGCTATAAATTAACACCGCAACGTGAAGCAACAGTTCGTGTGCTGCTAGAAAATGAAGAAGATCATTTAAGCGCAGAAGATGTTTACCTCCTTGTAAAAGAAAAGTCGCCAGAGATCGGATTAGCAACCGTCTATCGAACTTTAGAACTATTATCTGAGTTAAAAGTTGTCGATAAGATTAACTTCGGAGACGGTGTTTCACGCTATGACTTACGCCAAGAAGGTGCGCAGCGTTTTCACCATCATTTGATTTGTACACAATGTGGTGCTGTACAAGAAATACAAGAAGATTTACTTGGTGAAGTGGAAAGGAAAGTAGAACGAGACTGGAGCTTTAAGGTGAAAGATCATCGTTTAACATTCCATGGGATTTGTAAAAATTGTCAAGAAAATGAAACGGATGAAAAATAACCTTTTCCTATTTATCTAGGAAGAGGTTTTTTATTTGAATAAGGTATAAATTGGTGAAAGCTTGGCATATGTTGTAATAACTTATATTTTGGAGGAATTTACAATGCGCCGAGCTTTAAAATTAACTTTTGATGGAATAAAAGTATTTTTATTATTTACAAGTTGTACGATTTTGTTTTATTTCGCTATACTATGGATAAATGAAGAATATGAAAGCTATCATCGTTATGAAAAACCTAAAGAAGAGACTGTAGAAAAAGTATCAGGGAATGAAGAACCGGCAAAGGATGCTTTCGTAAATAGAATGATGTTTTTCTATGAAAATGGGGAGTAGTGTAGAGTGGAAGATCAATTAAAAGATTTTATTCATTATATGGTTGTCGAAAAAGGATTAGCAAAGAATACAGTAGTATCTTATGAACGGGATTTAAAAAGCTACGTAAAGTATTTGCAAAATGTGGAACAGACGAAAACTTTTCATGAAGTGACCCGTTTACACATTGTTAACTTTTTGCAGTATTTAAAAGAAAACGGAAAATCTTCGAAAACATTGGCGCGTCATATTGCATCAATTCGTTCGTTCCACCAATTTTTACTTCGTGAACGAGCGGTAGAACACGATCCATCCGTACATATTGAAACGCCGCAAGGGGAACGGAAATTACCAAAAGTATTATCAGTTGATGAAGTAGAGGCGCTACTTCAAACACCAAAAATGACAAGTGCTTTTGGGATACGTGATAAGGCGATGCTAGAGTTACTGTATGCGACAGGACTTCGTGTTTCAGAATTGATTGCACTCAATTTAGAAGATGTACATTTAACGATGGGATTTGTTCGTTGCATAGGGAAAGGGAATAAAGAAAGAATTATTCCACTAGGAAGTTTAGCAACGGAAGCGATTCAAAAGTATATTGAAAAAAGAAGAAGAGAATTAATGGGGAAAAAAGTAGTAGATGCACTCTTTTTAAACCATCATGGTAATCGATTATCAAGACAAGGATTTTGGAAAATATTAAAACGATTAGCGAAAGAAGCAAATATTGAAAAAGAGCTTACACCTCATACGTTGCGTCACTCGTTTGCTACGCACTTATTAGAAAATGGAGCAGATTTACGTGCTGTACAAGAAATGCTTGGTCATGCAGATATTTCAACGACGCAAATCTATACGCACGTTTCAAAAACTAGATTAAAAGATGTATATAAACAGTTTCATCCAAGAGCATAGTTACTATGCTCTTTTTTCATAGATTCAGAAGGGAAGACCGTTTCACAGAAACTTCACAAACATTTCGTATATTGTTTTCAGCAGAAGACTGGAATATTACAATGTATTTCCTCTATACTAAATAAAGTATAAAGGAGGAAATGATGATGAAAAAACTGATTATAACTTTATTTATCGCGATGCTAGCGTTGGCTGGCTGTAATACAAACAAAGAAGAACCGAAAAAAGAACAGAAACTTGAAGCTGTAAAAGTAGCAGTCCAAACAAATCCGAAAGAAATTAAACCAGGTGAAAAAACAGAAGTACAAGCACTTGTTACACAAGGGAAAGAAAAAGTAACGGATGCCGATGATGTAAAGTTTGAAATTTGGAAAGATGGCGACGAAAAGCACGAGATGTTAGATGGTAAGCATAAAGGAAAAGGTGTTTATGCAGTAGAGAAAACATTCGAAACGGATGGAGTATACCATATTATCGCTCACACAAATGCACGTGAAATGCACGTTATGCCGGAAGTGAAAGTTGCTGTAGGAAATGCGAAAGTAGAAGATGCGAAAAAAGAAAATAGTGATCACAGTGCAGGACATGGAGATCATAAAAGTGACACAATGATCCATCTTATGGCTGGAGACATAAAGGCAAATGCTGAATCTACAATGAAAGTTCATTTAAAGCAAAAAGAAGAAGCATTAACTGGTGCTGAAGTACAACTAGAGATTTGGAAAGATGGTGTTGAAAAACACGAATTTATTCCAGCGAAAGAAGGGAATAAAGGAGAGTATGAAACGAAACATACTTTCAAAGAGAACGGTGCTTACAAAGTGAAAGTGCATGTAAGAAAAGGCGAATTGCATGAACATAAAGAAGAAACAATAGAAGTAAAATAAAAAGTAGCTCTTTAGAGCTACTTTTTATTTTTAATATGAAGAAATAAATCATAAAAAAATTAGCACTTCGTTGCAGAATGGATTACAATAGAAGTGTGAAGAAAATGAGAAATTCTACGAAAATGTATTAAAAAGAAAGCGTAAACATGTTATGATATCAGTATCAGATGTCTGACATCTGACTTAGAAAAAACTAGAAATGTTTTTGAGTCGTTTCAAGTAAAACGAAATAGGTTAGAGAATGGTTTAAAGAAGTACTGTTTGACAATGAGAATTCTTATGGATAACAGTTTCACTTTATAGCGTTTTGAACATACTACAAGAAGTAGAACTGAACTTATAGGAGGTCGCAGTTATGAATAAATATAAACGTATATTCCTAGTCGTAATGGACTCTGTGGGAATCGGTGAAGCACCAGATGCTGAGCAATTTGGTGATTTAGGATCTGACACAATTGGTCACATTGCTGAACATATGAATGGTTTACAAATGCCTAACATGGTGAAATTGGGTCTTGGTAACATTCGTGAAATGAAAGGTATCTCTAAAGTAGAGAAACCACTTGGATATTACACAAAAATGCAAGAGAAATCTACTGGTAAAGATACAATGACAGGTCACTGGGAAATCATGGGCCTTTACATTGATACACCATTCCAAGTGTTCCCGGAAGGATTCCCGAAAGAATTACTTGATGAATTAGAAGAAAAAACAGGCCGTAAAATTATCGGTAATAAGCCAGCTTCTGGAACTGAAATTCTTGATGAACTTGGCCAAGAGCAAATGGAAACCGGCTCTTTAATCGTTTATACTTCTGCTGATAGCGTATTGCAAATTGCAGCACACGAAGAAGTAGTGCCACTTGATGAGTTATATAAAATCTGTAAAATTGCACGTGAATTAACATTAGATGAGAAATACATGGTAGGTCGTGTTATTGCTCGTCCATTCGTTGGTGAACCTGGAAACTTTACACGTACACCAAACCGTCATGATTATGCATTAAAACCATTCGGCCGTACAGTAATGAATGAATTAAAAGATAGTGACTACGATGTAATTGCTATCGGTAAAATCTCTGACATCTATGATGGTGAAGGGGTAACGGAATCACTTCGTACGAAGTCTAACATGGATGGAATGGATAAGCTTGTAGATACATTAAATATGGACTTTACAGGTCTTAGCTTCTTAAACTTAGTTGACTTTGATGCATTATTCGGCCACCGCCGTGATCCACAAGGATACGGAGAGGCTCTGCAAGAATATGATGCACGTCTTCCAGAAGTATTCGCAAAACTACAAGAAGATGATCTATTATTAATTACAGCAGACCACGGTAATGATCCAATTCACCCTGGTACTGACCATACACGTGAATATGTACCATTATTAGCATATAGCCCAAGTATGAAAGAAGGCGGACAAGAGTTACCACTTCGTCAAACATTTGCTGATATTGGTGCAACAGTAGCAGAAAACTTCGGTGTGAAAATGCCAGAATACGGAACAAGCTTCTTAAACGAGCTAAAGAAATAGGGGGATAAACAAATGAATCGTGAACTTATTACAAAATCAGCTTCATACTTAAAAGAGAAATTTCAAGAGACACCACAAGTAGGACTAATCCTTGGATCAGGACTTGGTGTATTAGCAGACGAAATTGAGAACGCAGTAACAGTACCTTACAGTGAAATCCCTGAGTTCCCAGTATCAACTGTAGAAGGCCATGCAGGTCAACTAGTATTTGGCACACTTCAAGGTGTAACAGTAGTAGCAATGCAAGGACGTTTCCACTTCTATGAAGGATACGACATGCAAAAAGTAACATTCCCAGTTCGTGTTATGAAAGAACTAGGTGTAGAAACGGTTGTTGTAACAAACGCAGCTGGTGGTGTAAATACATCATTCGAGCCAGGCGATCTTATGTTAATTTCAGACCACATTAACTTCATGGGTACGAATCCATTAATCGGACCAAATGATTCTGAAATGGGCGTACGTTTCCCTGATATGTCTACATCATATACAGTAGAACTTCGTGAAATGGCGAAACAAGTTGCAGCAGACTTAAATATTAAAGTACAAGAAGGTGTATACGTTGGAATGACAGGTCCTGTATATGAAACACCTGCTGAAATTCGTATGCTTCGTACACTTGGCGGAGATGCAGTTGGTATGTCAACAGTACCTGAAGTAATTGTAGCACGTCATGCTGGAATGAAAGTATTAGGTATTTCTTGTATTTCAAATATGGCAGCTGGTATTTTAGATCAGCCACTTCATCACGATGAAGTAATTGAAACGACAGAACGTGTTAAAGCTAACTTCTTAGCATTAGTAAAAGCAATCGTAAAACAAATGAAGGGGTGACTTCACAATGAGAATGGTGGACCTAATTGCAAAAAAACGTGACGGACATGCATTAACGACAGAAGAAATTAACTTTATTGTTGAAGGATATACAAATGGTGATATTCCTGATTATCAAGTAAGTTCACTTGCAATGGCAATTTTCTTCCAAGATATGAACGATCAAGAGCGTGCTGATTTAACGATGGCAATGGTAAATAGCGGCGATACAATTGACTTATCAGCTATTGAAGGTGTAAAAGTAGATAAGCATTCGACAGGTGGTGTTGGTGATACAACGACACTTGTATTAGGTCCATTAGTAGCTGCTTTAGACGTACCAGTAGCGAAAATGTCTGGACGCGGTTTAGGACATACTGGTGGTACAATTGATAAATTAGAAGCAGTTCCAGGATTCCATGTGGAAATTGAAAACGATGAATTCATGCGACTTGTAAATGAAAACAAAATCGCTGTTATCGGCCAAAGTGGTAACTTAACACCTGCTGATAAAAAGTTATATGCACTTCGTGATGTAACAGCAACAGTAAACTCAATTCCGCTTATTGCAAGTTCGATTATGAGTAAAAAAATTGCTGCTGGTGCAGATGCAATTGTTCTTGATGTAAAAACTGGAGCAGGTGCATTTATGAAAACGGATGAAGATGCAAAACGTTTAGCAGAAGCAATGGTACGCATCGGTAATAACGTTGGTCGTAATACGATGGCAGTTATTTCTGATATGAGTCAACCACTCGGTGAAGCTATCGGTAACGCACTAGAAGTACAAGAAGCAATTGATACATTACAAGGTAAAGGGCCAAAAGATTTAGAAGAGCTATGTTTAACACTTGGAAGCCAAATGGTGTACCTTGCTGGACAAGCTTCATCTTTAGAAGATGCACGTGAAAAGCTAATTGAAGTAATGAACAACGGAAAAGCGCTAGAATCATTTAAAACGTTCTTATCAGCGCAAGGCGGCGACGCATCTGTTGTTGATGACCCTTCTAAATTGCCACAAGCACAATTTAAAATTGAAGTGGAAGCGAAAGAAGACGGATATGTATCAGAAATCGTTGCAGACGAAATCGGAACAGCAGCAATGCTTTTAGGAGCAGGACGTGCAACGAAAGAGTCAGAAATTGATTTAGCAGTTGGTCTAATGCTGCGCAAAAAAGTAGGCGATAGCGTGAAGCAAGGTGAATCCCTTGTTACAATTTACGCGAACCGCGAAAATGTTGAAGATGTAAAAGCGAAAATTTATGAGAACATGAAGATCTCTAAAGAACACGTAGATGCACCAACTTTAGTACACGGTATCGTAACGAAGTAATAAAAAAAAGCTGAGGAGATTTCTCCTTGGCTTTTTTTACTATTTTTTGTTTATAATAATAATGGGTGAAATTATGATTAGAATTTGTGCAGTAACAAAAACAGATGAAGTATTATATGATGTTTCTCTAGAAGAAACAAAGAAAGACCATATTGTATGGTATTGGCTAGATTTATATAAGCCAACGAAAGAAGAGTATACATATATTCTGCAAGACCATTTTAAGTTCCATCCCCTTGCAATTGAAGACTGTCTAGAATATGTACAAAGGCCAAAAGTTGATTTTTATGATGGATATAACTTTTTAGTTCTTCACGCGTTTGGAGAAGATGGGCTAGAACCACATGAAATTGATTTGTTTGTTAGTGATCGCTATATTGTTTCTTTCCATTTTTCTCATAATAATGCAATTGAAAGAGTATGGAAAACACTTGGTGAGAAGAGGCGGATTAAGAAAGGACCTTTACATGTAGCACATACAATCACTGATCAAATTGTAGATGATTATTTCGCACCTGTATATTACATTGAAGATCATTTAAATGCGATTGATGATAATTTAACAGGTGAGACAGCAGGAGCCGTGCTAGAAGAAGTATTTGATATTAGGGCAGATTTATCTAAGTTAAGACGTACAATTATTCCAATGCGTGATTTATTGTATCGTATTTTGAATTCCACTCGTTTTTACGGTATAAGTGATCATGAGATTTATTTTAAAGATATACATGATCATTTACTTAAACTTACGGAAATGATTGAGGCAAGTCGAGAGTTAACGGCGGATATTCGGGATAGTTATTTTTCATTAAACTCACATCATATGAATAACATTATGAAAACATTAACTGTATTCTCGACTATTTTCATGCCATTAACATTTATTGCGGGAGTATATGGAATGAACTTTACGCATATGCCAGAGCTTGGTGGACAATATAGTTATTTTATTTGTCTTCTTCTAATGGCATTAATTGGCGGCGGAATGATGGCATGGTTTTATAAAAAAGGATGGTTTAAGTAAAAAACACCGAGGATTTCCTCGGTGTTTTTTCTTAACCAATAGCATGTAATACAAACATAGCTAAGAATAAGCATGTAATGATATACATAGATGGTGCGACTTCTTTACGCTTTCCAAGAGCAACTTTTAAGATAGGGTAAGCAATAAATCCGAACGCAATGCCATCAGCGATACTATATGTGAGCGGGATCATAACGATAATTAAGAATGCTGGAAATCCTTCTGAAAAGTCGTTCAGAGGAATTTGTTGAATGCTTGTAATCATCAGACCGCCAATAATAATTAAGATTGGTGCAATGGCACTATCAGGAATTAATTTGACAAATGGAAGAGCAAACAGTGATGCAAAGAATAGCAACCCAGTAACGATAGACGTCAGACCTGTCTTACCACCTGCAGTAATACCTGCGGCACTTTCTACTGTTGAAACGGTAGGGCTTGTGCCAAATAGACCACATGTCATTGCTGAAATTGCATTGGCTTGGTAAGCACGTGGGAATTTACGATCATCTTCTAATAAACCGTGCAGAAGTCCCATGTTCTCAAAAATAAGCACCATGCTTAAAGAGAATGTTGCAATCCAAAATGGTAAGGAAGAAAGTTTCCCAAATGACATAGCTCCAAACACATCACCGTAATTAGCGAATGAGAATGAACTATTTCCCATTTGACTCGTATCCACAAGACCAAATAACCATGAGATACCAGTTCCTATTGCAATCGTCCATAAAAAGTTTCCACGTACGTTACGAATAAATAATACAAGTGCAATGATAAGAGTAAGTAATGTCGCAAGAACGACAGGATTACTTAATTTCCCCATTGCCACAGCAGTATTTGGGTTCGAAACGACTAAACCACCTTTTTGCAATCCGATAAACGCTAAAAATAATCCAATGCCGACAGTAATCGCTTCCTTTAATGACTTTGGAATTGATACTGATAGCACGCGAGCGATTGGTGTAAAAGCGGCAATTGCAAAAATAATACCAGAGATAAAGACAGCAGCTAATGCTTCTTGCCAAGTTAGTCCAAGCGTATGCACAGCTGTGTACGTGAAGAATGCATTTACACCCATACCAGGGACAAGAATAGCAGGTGCATTTGCCCAAAATGCCATGAGTAGACATCCGACAAATGAACTAAAAACAGTTGCTAAAATTCCAGCTTCAAGAGGAATGCCAGCATCTGATAAGATGGACGCATTTACAATCATAATATATACGATTGTGAAAAATGACGTAACTCCAGCTAAAACTTCTTGTTTTGGTGATGTTTCGTGTAAACCTAATTTAAATGTTCTTTCAAGTATTCCTTTCATGTTAAACCTTCTTTTTCATATCCCTCTCCCACCCGTGATATCTCTTTTGTAAGAGCTCACCGTCCTTTATTATATCAGAACATCATGTTTTTACAACAAGTAAAATGATAACGTTTACTTGTAAAGAGAATTCGTTATAAATACGTAAAAATAGCCCGTATGGATGAAATGATTTCTAATTCACCAGATTGAATGGGCGGGGCTGCTTGTGCATGTAAAGTAGCATAAGACGTAACCTCCCGTGGTAATTGGGCAGATTCTTCAACGAATGAGAGGGGAACAGGATTAATATTTAGATTATATGTACTCGCAATAGCACGAGCTTTTTCTACTGCCTGGTGCAGAGCTTGAATGAGAGCCTTCTCATAATATTTATTTGGATGAGATACTCGGAAACGTAAACCTTTTGCTACATTTGCGCCATTTGATACGGCTATATCATATACTTCCCCAGCTTTTTGTACATTTAAAACGGTAATTTCATACAAATGCTCCACACGGTATCCTTGGAGCAATGCTTTATCATTTACATATTCGTATTGAGGAGTGATCGTATAAGAAATCGTTTCTATATCTTTATCGGCAATACCAAGCTGTTTAAGTGCATCCAGTAATTGTTTTGATTGTACTGCATTTTCTTCCTGCGCTTGTTTTACATTTTTACTATCAGTTCGAATGCCAAGCGTTAATATAACAACGTTTGGTTTTGCTTTGACAACGCCTTCGCCTTGTACAGTAATAGTAGCTTCTTTACCAGTATTAGCTGTGCGTACGTTGTGTAAATAAGGATTTATTCCACCCTGCATTTTCCATCACCATCCTTTTTATATGTATATGTGTGATCAAAAAAGAAATTTATATGAAAAAAGTTACATAAATGAGAATGTTGAGGAAAGAAATCATATACAATATAGGTATTTATAGATTATAATATGTGTAAATATGATAAAAAAGGGACGAGGCTATTGAACGAAAAAAGAGAAACGCTGATTTTAGATTTATCTGCATCATTTCGAAAAATGATACGTTTATTACAAAATGATATTAATACACGTTTTGCAGAACATATGCCATATAATGAATTTTCTGTATTACGTGCGTTATTTTTAAACAGTCCACAGATGGCTTCGCAAATTGCGAGTGAAGTAAACGTAACCTCCAGTCATATTACAGCTGTTACAGATCGACTTGTACGAAAAGGATTAGTAGAAAGAAAACGTTCTAATTCAGATCGTCGTATCGTGTACTTAGAAATTACAGAGCACGGAAGAGAAGTAACTGAAAAACTTGAAGCTGTGCGTAAAGAATATTATAAAGAGAGATTTAAAGGTTGGAGCGACCAAGAAATAGAAATGGTCTTAGAACTATTTGGCCGCGTATTATAATAAATGAGGATAGGAAGCGAAAGCATTCCTATCCTTTTTCTTTTGAATAAAAATATTTTGAAACTCCGATACTTTAATTAAAAGATCGGAGGAAAGATTATGAAATATATTGCTGCACTTACCATTTTATTTGGTAGTTTTTTCTATTTTCAAACATTCACGTACGCAGATACGCCTATCCAAGTGGTGCGAAAAGAAGTGAAGTACATTGAAACTGATAATACAGTTTTATATTCGAAATTATGGGTTCGTTCTATGCAAAACGCAGTATTATTTCACCATAGCGATAATATTCGTAATCGGGACACATTACGTAATGTAACAAGTTCATCGTTTGTTAAAGCGAAGCAACTATCTTTTCAGAAAGCAGCACTTTATATACCGAGACTATCGCAATACGTATCAAAAATAGGGAAAGAAAACATTCAAGTGTACTACATTGCGATTCACTATAATGTGAAAAAAGAAAATGCATATCAATTAGATGGTATGAACTATTTTCTACAAGTATTTGTAAAAGAGCGTGGGGAATGGAAAATTGCCGAAAGTGTAGTTGCACCGACAGAGCAAATTGTGCAAAATGGTGATGGATTTGGGATGAAAGAAGAGATGGTGTATGGGGATAGGAGAGAGAATGTGAAATAACCTCCTCTTTAAGAGGAGGTTATTTCACACGCCAAGAAAATTTAAATTTTAATAAGCGAGATAATAGTAGGTAGACTATCGTACTGGTTCCTATAAAACCAATATAATAATTTAAGATAGAATGACTTCCTCCCGTTGCCATTCCTCCAAACATTCCAATAAAGATTACACAACATATCATACATAGTGTTTTGAGTTTCGGATATAATAGAAAATTCCCATTTTGTTCATTAGGTGATCTTGTATATAAGTACATTCCTAAAGGTAATAGAATAAGTACATTTGCGATTGGGCCGATAAGTTTTGTTGCTGAGGGAATATACGTAAAATTAGGTTCATCATGACGTACGCCTTGTTCATCAGTATAAGCACGTTGAGGATCGTAATTAAAATTAATATTGAATCCGCGAACTGGCGCTAAAATACTCACTTTTTCTATTACTGAACCGTAACGATTTACATTCTCCTCCGTATAGACGGGATGATTAGAAATAAGTCCAACCGTATGAATAGAAATAGCTCCGGCAATTAGAGTCGGCAAAATAAAAGGGAATCCAAGTATAGCAACACTGAAGAATCCTTGTGAAATCATATTACCAGCAATTGTTCCTATGCATAATGCAAGTGTATATATAGCAATTAAGATGATAACCATGTATAAGAAATAGGTATGAAATGGTGAAAATATTTGATACTTATTATGAAAAGTTGCCTTTTTCATAATAGCAAAAAGTCCCCAATTCAATATAACGATAGCTAAAATATTACACACACCAAAAAGCCATTTCGTCATGAAGAGATGTTTCCGTTTAAATGGCATAGACCATAGAATGTCACTTGATTGATTTTGACGCTCCCATCCAATAAGGATGCAGGCTAATGCAATAAGGAGTCCTCCTTGAACCATGATAGCATCGGGAAGTGAAAGTTGATAATAGTATCGGTATATATATTTCCATTCATTATGTTCATGAAAATATTTTAATTGCTCGGCAGATGCTAAGTAGTATTTATAGGATAGTACATAAAAACTTACTAACCAAAATAGCCAAACAATATATTTACTTTGCTTGTAGGTATGCATCCATAATACTTTTTGAAACATAGGATCTCTCCTTTAAAAAACTTTATAGTTTGTAAGACGTGATAATATAAAATAAGTGACGATTCCAAATAAAAAGAACCCAACATAGTAACTAAATAATAAATCAAAACGCTTCAACATTTGCCCACCTATTAATGCAAAATAAAAGGTAGTACACGACATCCAGAGTGAGTTGTATTTTGGAAAAAGGAAAATTTTCTTATTATGTTCATTAGGTGACCTTGCATAGAGAAACATCCCAATAAGCAAACTGAAAATTGTATAGAAGATAGGAACAAGTATTATTTTTGCAGAGTAATAACTATGAAAAGTAGGTCCCCTTTGTATTACTTTTCCATGATCTTCATCTGATTGGGCAGTAGGGTGGTAATTATAACTAATTGAAAAGTCTAATATAGCGCTTGAAATGTTGGTCTTTTTATTGAATTCATAAATGTTTTCGAAATTCGTATAACTTTTATTCCCCTGTATTGCCTCAGCATGAGCTGTAAAGAATAGGAGTAAGAGTGAAAAGATTCCCATTCCCATGATGCAAAAAGTAATGCTAAAGATGCTTTGTGAAATAATACTGCCAGTAAATGTACCTATACATAAAGAGACAGTATAGATAGCGATATATGTGAAAATTGCATACAGGAAATATCGATGAAACGGTTCGAAAGATTGATATTCAAAGTGAATCGTAGATTTATAAATAAAATACATAAGACCCCAATTGATTAGAAGTGATAGTACAATGAAAAATCCACCGAAAACCCACTTCGATAAAAACATATCACGTCTTTTAAATGGAAATGTCATAAGTGAATCTCCACTTTGATTACTTCGCTCCCAACCAATCAATATACAGGATAGGATAATTGTAATAATACCTAACCAAAAGCTATTAGAAGAATAAAAAGAATAATGATAGTAGAACTTTTCTTCACCTATTTTTTCTGGATGGAGAAAGAGAGACTGTTGAGTTTCTGCTGCTTGATAGTATTCGAAAGATAAAAAATAAAGCGAACTAAAGAAAAACAGTAACGCAGCATATTTCCCGCGCTTCCAATTCCACATCCACAACGCTTTATGAAACATACCCATCCTCCTCCAGTGTCGTAACGAAGACATCTTCAAGTGACATTGTTAGTTCTTCAATGAGTATAGGTTGCTCTTTATAAAACTTCTCCAGTGTTGTAGCTACATTTCCCTCAATTAAGATTGTATATACTTTTCCCGTTTGGTTTAATATTTTAATATTGCTTAAGTTTTCTAGTTTTTGAGGTAATGAGCGTTCATAGGCTACTTGGATTTTAGCAAATTGTGATTTTGCATCGTCTAGTGATGTAATAGAAGATACAGTATGTCCTTTTAAAATAATGATTGTATCTGCAATTTGTTCAACTTCATCTAAATGATGGGTAGATATGAAAATGGTAATCTCTTTTTCTGCAACTTCTCCAACGAGAAACTGTAAAATCTGTCTTTTAACGATAGGATCAAGTCCGTTTGTTGGTTCATCTAAAATAATATATTCTGCCTGTGCAGCAACAGCTAAAATGATGGCAAGCAGTGCTTTCATTCCTTTTGAATAACTACGAATTCGTTTGTTTGGTAAATTGAAACGTTCTAGTAGTTCGTAGAAATATGGTTCATCAAATGCTGTATAAACTGCTTTATAAAACTTCACGATTTCTTTTACTGTATAACCGTTCAGTATGTTAGTAGAATCCGGAACATATACGATTTTTTGTTTCGTTTCAGGATTTTTATGAATGTCGATATCCTCATATGTAACAGTTCCCTCATCTGGGTCTAAAATACCGACTATCGTTCGTAATAAAGTTGTTTTCCCCGCACCATTTCTTCCAAGTAATCCGACGATACTACCTTTTTGTAATGTGAAAGAAACATCGTCTAAAATTGTTTGATTATCAATTGTTTTCTTCAAGCTTGTCACTTTCAACATCCGTATTTCCTCCAATCTCTTTATAGTATGAATCTATCCAATCATGAATTTTATCTTTCGTAATACCAAGATAAGAGGCTTCTAATAGTAATTGATGAAATTGCTTTTCAACCATAGCGATTTTCCTTTCGTCTAATGTTGGGGTAATCGATTGGGATACAAATGTTCCTTTTCCTCGTAACGTTTCAATAATTCCTTGTCGCTCTAACTCTTGATACGCTTTACTCACTGTATTTGGATTTATAACGAGTAAAGAAGCGAGCTCGCGTACAGAAGGAAGTTTATCACTTGGAGCCAACATGTTTTTCAATACGAGTTCTTTTATATTTTGAACAATTTGTTCCCATATCGGAGTGTTGCTTCTTGGGTCAAGTTGAATATGCAAGAGCAATGTCTCCTTCCTCATATGTATTAAGTGTACTACTGTGTGTAATACACTTAATACAATATAGGGGACGAATGTATTTGTCAAATGAAAATAATAGAAAAAATTGGTATTAAAAAAAGGAAAATTGGAAAAAATAGGTCTGATATAGAATGGAGGGTTAGTCATGAAGCGAGTTTTTGGAATACTTGTTTGTTTCATGTTATTGCTTTCTGGAACTTCAGTGAGTTTTGCGCAATCTGAGAAAACGAAGCAGGAGAAAACAGAAGAAACAACGCCGAAGTTAGCGGAACAAGCGTCGTCAGCAATCGTAATTGAGCAAGATACAGGTAAAGTTTTATTTGATAAAAACCCAAATGAAAAATTACCACCTGCTAGTATGACAAAGATTATGACAATGCTTTTAATTATGGAACAAGTTGAAAAAGGAAAACTAAAACTGACCGATAAAGTTAGAGCGAGCGAACATGCAGCTTCAATGGGTGGATCGCAAATCTTTTTAGAACCTGGGGAAGAGATGACTGTAAATGAGATGTTAAAGGGTATTGCAATTGCATCTGGAAATGACGCATCTGTTGCAGTAGCTGAGCATATCGCAGGTTCAGAAGAAGGATTTGTAAATATGATGAACAAAAAGGCGAAAGATCTAGGGTTGAAAAATACACATTTTCAAAACCCAACAGGTCTTCCGGCCAAAGACCATTATTCGACAGCAAATGATATGGCTATAATGGCGAGAGAATTGATGAAGTATCCACTTATTCGTAAATACACAGGTAAGTACGAAGATTATTTACGTGAAGATACGGATAAAAAGTTTTGGCTCGTTAATACGAATAAGCTAGTACGTTTTTATCCTGGCGTAGATGGAGTAAAAACAGGTTTTACGACAGAAGCGAAATATTGTTTAACAGCATCGGCTCAAAAAAATGGCATGCGTGTCATTTCAGTTGTCATGGGAGCACCAACATCAAAAGAACGGAACAACGAAGTGACGAAGCTTCTTGACTATGCATTTGGACAATATATGACAAAGAAATTGTATACGCGCGGCGAAAAAATTAAGACAGTTCAAGTAGGAAAAGGGAAAAAAGAAAAAATAGATTTAGTTGCGTCAGATAATGTTTCTCTTCTTATGAAGAAGGGCGAGAGTATGGACAAGGTAAAACAAGAAGTAATTGCTGAAAAGAAAGTAAAAGCACCGATTAAAAAAGGTGACGCGCTTGGCACACTTGTTATTAAAAAAGATAAAGATGTTTTATTAAAACAAACAATTGTAGCAAAAGAAGATGTTGCTGCAGCGAGCTGGTGGGAGTTATTTAAAAGAAGTTTTGGGATGTTTTCAACATCAAAATAGCGGCAAATAGTTTGCCGCTTTTCTATTCGTATGCCAGTGAATAATGCTGAAAGGTTTCACTTTATGACGAAATAGTTCTTCTTTTGTCAGCAGGAAGGATTCTTATTTTATATCACGAAAATCTTTATGTATGTGAATAAGTAAAGTTTGAGCATAAGGAGGAAATCGTGTGAGTCTTTCCATGCAATTAGAAGTAAAACGTGACGTCCTATGTGTGAGACTAGAGGGTGAATTAGATCATCATACGGCTGAAGAGTTGCGAACGAAAGTAACAGATATGATTGAGACACATGGTGTTCATCATATTGTTTTGAGCCTAGAGAACTTATCGTTTATGGATAGTTCTGGTCTAGGTGTTATATTAGGCCGATATAAACACGTAAAGGGATTAGGTGGAGAAATGGTTGTTTGTGCAATTTCACCGCCTGTTAAGCGTTTATTTGAAATGTCGGGCTTATTCAAAATCGTTCGCTTAGAAGAAAGTGAAGCGCACGCGCTCGCGACGTTGGGGGTGGCATAGATGAGAAATGAAATGAACCTTCAATTTTCAGCATTAAGTCAAAATGAATCATTCGCTCGCGTTACAGTGGCGGCTTTCATTGCACAACTAGATCCAACGATGGAAGAATTAACGGAGATCAAAACAGTTGTGTCAGAAGCGGTTACAAATGCAATTATTCATGGATACGAAGGAAATGCAGAAGGTATTGTTTATATTTCTGTAATTTTGGAAGAAGCAATGGTGAAACTCACGATTCGAGATGAAGGGATTGGAATCTTTAACTTAGATGAAGCGAGACAACCCCTTTTTACAACTAAACCTGAATTAGAGCGTTCCGGAATGGGATTTACTATCATGGAAAATTTTATGGATGAAGTAGAAGTTATTTCAAACGAATCTTTCGGGACAACAATCCATTTGACAAAATACTTATCAAATAGTAACGCTCTATGCAATTAAGGAGAATAGCCTATGGACATAGAGGTCAAAAATGAGAAGAAGAAACCTCAGTTAAAGGACCACGAGCTAAAAGCGTTAATTCAAAAAAGTCAAGATGGAGATCAACAGGCGAGAGATACAATCGTTCAAAGTAATATGCGTCTCGTTTGGTCGGTTGTACAGCGGTTTCTTAATCGAGGATACGAACCAGACGATCTATTTCAAATTGGATGTATTGGGCTCTTGAAATCGGTAGATAAATTTGATTTATCTTTCGACGTGAAATTTTCAACATATGCAGTTCCAATGATTATTGGAGAAATACAACGTTTTTTACGTGATGATGGATCAGTGAAAGTTAGTAGGTCTTTAAAAGAAACAGGGAACAAAATTCGAAAGATGAGAGATGAGCTTTCGAAAGAGTTCGGAAGGGCTCCAACGATTAATGAGGTGGCAGAGGCGCTAGAACTAACGCCAGAGGAAGTTGTTCTAGCACAAGAAGCGAGCCGGGCGCCTTCATCTATACATGAAACTGTATATGAAAACGACGGTGATCCAATCACTATTTTAGATCAAATTGCAGATCAATCTGAAACGAAATGGTTCGATAAAATTGCTTTAAAAGAAGCGATTAGAGAACTAGATGAACGAGAGCGCTTAATTGTATACTTGCGTTACTATAAAGATCAAACACAGTCAGAAGTAGCAGAGCGCATAGGTATTTCGCAAGTACAAGTTTCAAGACTTGAAAAGAAAATATTAAAACAGATGAAAGATCGAATAGACGAATAATTGTCTATTCGATTTTTTTATGAAGTTAATAGGAGAGAGATGTTAATTTTCGAAAAAATTAACAGAATTTATTGATAATTTAGTTAATTTAAAATATAATCCAAGTATGAACTTGTCATAAAGGGGGGAAGGAAACATGGAAACGAGGCAACAATGGGGAACGAGAGCTGGATTTATTTTCGCAGCGGTCGGATCTGCCGTTGGATTAGGAAACATATGGCGTTTTCCTTATACAGCGTATGAAAATGGCGGCGGGGCATTCTTTTTACCGTACTTATTTGCATTATTAACGACGGGTATTTCATTGTTAGCATTTGAGTTTGCTCTTGGTCATCGTCATCGTGGCTCAGCACCACTTACATTTTTCCGTATTAGCCCGCGTGCCGAATTTATTGGATGGTGGCAAATGTGCGTAACATTTATCGTTTCAACATATTATGCAGTGATTATTGCTTGGTCTATATCGTATACATACTTTGCAATTACTGGAGCATGGGGAAAAGACACGCAATCATTTTTATTTAAAGAGTACTTACATGTTGCAGATAAGCCAGGACAATTTGGAGGACTTGTACCGGAAGTATTAATTCCGTTAGCTCTCGTTTGGATTATTGTGCTTGGCGTTGCATTTAAAGGAGTTAAAAAAGGAATCGAAGTTGTTAACCGTATATTTATTCCTTTATTAGTTGTTATGTTCCTTATTATCGTCGTTCGTGCAGTGACGATGGAAGGTGCTATGCAAGGACTAGATGCATTCTTTAAACCAGATTGGAGTCGTATTTTTGATGGGAAAGTATGGCTTGCTGCTTATGGTCAAATATTCTTTAGTTTATCTTTAGCATTTGGAATTATGATTACGTATTCTAGTTATTTACCGAAAAACTCTGATACAACAAATAATGCCTTTATTACTGGATTCGCAAACTCAGGATTTGAATTATTAGCAGGTATTGGAGTCTTTGCAGCTCTTGGATTTATGGCAAATAATATGGGAGTACCGGTTGATAAAGTAGCAAGTGCTGGCGTTGGACTTGCGTTCGTAGTATTTCCGCAAATTATTAATGAGTTGCCGATGTCACCGTTGTTTGGTGTATTATTTTTCTTATCGTTAACGGTTGCTGGAATCACATCACTTATTTCACTTGCGGAAGTATGCTTTGCCGCTGTATCTGAAAAATTCAGTTTAAGTCGTGAAAAAACCATTGGAATTATGGGAACCCTTCTCGTGTTAGTTTCTCTTGTTTTTGCAACACGTGGTGGACTTATGTTCTTAGATGTTGTCGACTATTTCGCTAATAATTTCGGATTAATTACAATTGCACTTGCGGAAGTAGTTACGATAGGGCTCATTTTACGTCGTTTACCAGTTTATCAAAATCATGCAAACTTTGTATCTGATATTAAATTAGGAACGTTTTGGAGAGTGAGTTTACTCGTTATTACTCCGCTTATGTTAGGGTATATGCTAATTGATGGTACAATCCAAAATATTAAAAAGAACTATGGAGATTATCCGACTGAGTTTGTTGTAACGTATGGTTGGTCGATAGCAGCAGCATTCCTCATAGTTGCAATAATCATTGGTCTGAAAAAATGGGATGCACAAATTCATTCGGACTCTGCCAAACTTGAAAAAGAATGGAAAGATCGAGGTGTTTCATAATGAGTGGATCAGCGATTATGATGATGGTTATTGGAATCGTAGTCATTTGGGGAGGGCTTGCATTAAGTATTGCAAACTTATTTAAGAAAAAGGCATAAGTAAAAAACATCTGCACCAAAATGGTGCAGATGTTTTTTTATGAAAAAATTGTATTAGAAAAAAATTCAATAACCATACTACAACTACGAGGAAGAGTGAAGGGGTGAATGAAAGTTGGAACAAACGATTTATATTAAAATGCGCAATCGTTTAAAAGTTTCTCCTACTTATGAAGTAAAGCTGGGCGATGTTGCTCAACTTGCCGGAGATTCTTCCGTAGTTGAGTTGTTACAAAATGAGATAGTTTACAAAATAACAGCGCATGATAAGACGCATGTTGTAATTGATGTTATGAAAGTAATTGAGATTATTCAACAGAAAGCATCTCATGTACAAATTAATTTACTCGGTTCTGGACAAACTCTTGTTGAAATTATATACGAAAAAAAGAAGGCGCATCCAGTTTTTTTCGGGCTTGTATGGCTGTTACTTTTCATTGGAGCGGCCCTTGCGATCATTTATTTCCATGAAGATGTAAGTATGCAACAAGTACATCAACGGTTATATTACATGATTACTGGAGAATTTAATGCGCAACCACTTTTATTTCAAATTCCTTATTCTTTAGGTCTTGGCTTAGGGATGGTTTTATTCTTTAATCATGTATTTCAAAAGCGAATTAATGAAGAGCCAAGTCCGCTAGAAGTTGAGATGTTTCAATATCAACAGTCGCTTGATCAATATGTAATCGTTAATGAAAACAAGGATAATATGAAACAACTTGCCGATGATTGAGTCTGGATTTGTTATTTTAATTGGTTTAGCTGGAGGGATTGCGGTAGGTAGCGGGTATGTCGCATTTTTAGCTGTACTTGGTATAATCCCCCGTTTAGCTCAATTAACGAGAAGTGGAAAGCATATTCAATATTTTGAGTGGGCAGTCATTGCAGGTACTTTAACAGGGGCTTGGTGTAGTTTGAAAAACATTACATTTCAAACATCGCAATATTGGCTCGTTATATTAGGGATATTTTGTGGCACGTTCATTGGAATGCTTGCTGCGGCATTAACAGAGGTGTTAAATGTTCTACCTATTTTAGCGAAACGAGTAGGGGTAGAGGGGAAGATTGTTGTTTTACTCATTGCTATTGTACTTGGGAAAGTAATAGGATCGTTGTTTCACTGGATTTATTTCGTAAAGTAGGAGGCAGTATATAAATGACAAGTCAGAAATTGAAGGATGATTACATAAATAAAGTGAAGGAGTATCATCCAAAGCCAAACTATTTACTAAATTGTATCAAAGCATTTCTTGTAGGTGGACTCATTTGTACAGTTGGAGAAGTATTGATGAAATTTTATATACATTATTTTCACTTCAGTGAACAAGAGGCAGGAAACCCAACTGTTGCAACGCTTGTTTTATTATCCGCGATTTTAACAGGATGTGGTGTATATGATAAAATCGGTCAATTTGCTGGAGCAGGATCAGCGGTGCCGGTGACAGGATTTGCAAATTCTATGGCGAGCGCTGCCTTAGAGCATAAGAGTGAAGGGATTGTTCTAGGGATTGCTACAAATATGTTTAAACTGGCAGGAAGTGTAATTGTATTTGGGGTTGTTGGTGCATATATCATTGGGTTAATAAGGTATACCTTTAAAGTTTTTATGTCTTAAAGGAGGGGCTAGTATGAGGTTGACCGGAAAACAAACGTGGCTATTTCAAAATGATATATATGTGAATGCAACGGGTACTGCTGTCGGTCCGAAAGAAGCTGAGGGCCCTCTTGGAAAAGATTTTGATATTTCATACGATGACTTGCATTGTGGAGAGGAAAATTGGGAGCTCGCCGAACGAAGATTAATGTCAGACTCAATTCAACAAGCAGTGCAAAAAGGGAATATAAAAACATCGCAAATTGATTTCTTTTTAGCGGGAGATTTATTAAATCAAACAGTGACAGCAAATTATGTTGCGCGTAAGTGGGGCATTCCTTTTTTAGGAATGTTTAGCGCTTGTGCGACGTCTATGGAGACTTTAGCAGTTGGCTCAGCTTTTATAGACGGTGGATTTGCAAATCGTGTCTTAGCTACAGTAAGTAGTCATAATGCAACGGCTGAAAGACAATTTCGCTATCCAACAGAGTATGGTGGGCAAAAGCCAGGGACAGCAAATTCAACTGTGACTGGTGCAGGATCTATATTAATTAGCAATGAAAAAAGTGCGATTAAAATTACGGCGGCTACAATCGGAAAAGTGCAAGATTTAGGAATCACAAATCCTTTGGATATGGGGGCAGCGATGGCTCCAGCAGCAGCTCATACAATTCAACAGCATTTTGAAGATTTAAGAAGAAGTGCCGATGATTATGATTTAATTGTTACGGGTGATTTATCAGCTGTTGGGACGCCGATTGCAAAACAACTTTTACTTGAGGAAGGTTACGATCTTGGGCATATATACAATGATTGCGGATTGATGATTTATGAATCAAGTCAAGAAGAAGTGTTTGCAGGTGGTAGTGGTTGCGCTTGTTCAGCAGTTGTCACATATGGCCATTTATTACACGAGATGCAAAAAGGGAATTTACAACGAATTTTTGTCGTTGCCACTGGCGCATTATTAAGCCCGATGATGATGCAACAGAAAGAAACGATTCCAACAATTGCACATGGTGTCGTATTTGAAAGAGTTAAAGGAGAGTGAATTGTGGATTTTATATATGCATTTCTTGTAGGTGGAGCTATTTGTGTAATTGGGCAACTATTGTTAGATTTCGCAAAGTTAACACCAGCTCATTTAATGGCAACTTTTGTAGTCATCGGAGCAATTTTAGATGGATTTGGATTGTACGATAAACTAATAAAGTTTGCAGGTGCTGGAGCAACAGTCCCTATTACAAGTTTTGGACATTCACTATTGCACGGAGCAATGCATGCAGCAGAAAAACATGGATATTTAGGAATTGGTATTGGCATGTTTAGTTTAACGTCTGCGGGCATTTCCGCAGCGATATTGTTTTCGTTTTTTATAGCACTTATATGTAAACCGAAAGGATAAATCAAATGAGACGAAGGGTTGTTTTGGTCACAGATGGAGATGAATATGCAAAGCGGACAATTGAGCTTTTAACAAAGGAATTTGGGGGAAGGTGTATTTCAGCATCACAAAGTAATCCAACCAAATTGACAGGGAAAAAAGTTGTTGAGCTTATTATGCAAACGCCATATGACCCTGTATTTGTCATGTTTGATGACAGTGGATTTATTGGAGAAGGATCTGGTGAGAAGGCTTTAAAATATGTGGCTACCCATAAACAAATTGATGTGCTCGGAATTTTAGCAGTAGCGTCTAATACGCATCATTGGGAATGGGCACGTGTAGATGTAAGTGTAGATCGGAATGGGAATTTAACCGAATACGGTGTTGATAAATTTGGACTTCCAGATGGTGAAATTGGCAGGATTAGTGGAGATACAATATATTGCTTAGACGATTTAAATGTTCCTGTCATTGTTGGAGTTGGTGATATTGGTAAAATGTGCGGGAATGATGAATGGGAGAGAGGGTCACCTATTACTAGAAAAGCGATTCAATTAATTTTGGAAAGGAGTGGTTTTTATGACGAAGCCTAAAAAGGTGGATATCCCTATATCAACTTTCATAAGTGACAATGAAAATTATTTAAAGCAGACAGTTGGACTAGGCGTTACATACGATGTTGGCATTCGTAAATTTCAAATTTTGAATAAAGAAATTGGTGTGTTATTTGTAAACGGACTTTGTGATACAAATTATATTATCCCTATTTTAGAAGAAGCGGTGGATACAAATGAGATAAGGGATGTAGAAGAAGATACAGTGAAGCTTTTAGAGAATCGCTTAATCCATCAACAAGTAAGCAAAGTGAAAACGATGGATGAGGTAATGCTCCAAGTATTATCAGGACTCATTGTGATATTTGTGGAAGGTGAAACGGAAGCGTTCGCGATCGATGTTCGTAGTTATCCAGGGCGAACACCGACAGAACCAGATACCGAAAAGGTAGTACGCGGTGCGAGGGATGGGTTTGTTGAAAATATCGTTGTAAATACAGCATTAATTCGTAGAAGAATTCGAGATCCACGTCTTCGAAATGAAATTATTCGAGTAGGAGATAGATCACAAACGGATATTTGTATTACATACGTTCAAGATGTTGCAAATCCAGACTTAGTAAAGATTATAAAACAAGAATTAAATAACATCGATGTAGATGGAATTACGATGGCGGATAAAACAGTAGAAGAATTTGTTGTAAAGCAAAGCTATAACCCATTCCCACTTATTCGATATACAGAAAGGCCAGATGTAGCAGCAAATCATCTACTAGAAGGGCATGTGTTAGTGCTCGTTGACACATCACCAAGTGCTATGATTACACCGACAACATATTTTCATCATTTACAGCATGCGGAAGAATTTAGACAAAATCCAGCTGTCGGTACATTTTTACGCTGGGTGCGCTTTTTAGGTGTTATATTCTCGTTATTTTTATTACCATTTTGGCTAGTGTTTGTATTTGATCCAACTCTTTTGCCAGCAAATCTTGCTTTTATTGGACCGACTAAGATGACGCATTTACCAATTTTATTACAGGTGTTAATGGCAGAGGTCGGACTTGAGTTTTTAAGGATGGCAGCCATTCATACTCCAACGCCGTTATCGTCTGCAGCAGGGTTAATTTCCGCTATATTAATTGGTCAAATTGCAATTGATGTAGGTTTGTTTGTGCCAGAAGTAATTTTGTATGTAGCGGTTTCGATGATTGGTGCATATGCAACACCGAGTTATGAATTAGGATTAGGGAATAAGGTTGGGAAATTGTTTGTTATTATTTTAACAGGTCTCTTCCATGAGATGGGATTTGTAATTGGTATGACGATATTAATTTTATTTTTAACGTCTATAAAAAGTTTACAAACACCTTATTTATGGCCGTTTTTACCATTTGATTGGGGCGCGTTAACAAAAATTTTACTCCGTCCAACAATGTCTAGTTTAAAAGTACGACCAAGTATTGTAAGACCTCAAAATGTAAAAAGACAAAAATAAACGGGATTATACACCCGTTTATTTTTTTTAGCAAAAATTTATTGTTTTTTAACAAAAATCACACATTTTTTGTGTACACTTAGAGTAGATATTGTGTATGGAAGGGGAAGAGGACATGATTAAATTATTTGTAAGTGATTTAGATGACACGCTCGTTTACGATGTGAATCATATGCAAAAAGAAGATGAACGTGCGCTGTGTTGGTTAGCTGAGAAAGGGACAAATATTTGTTTTGCCTCTGGCCGCTTTACACACAGAATTGATGAAGTTGTAAAAAGGTTTTCATTCCCATATTACACAACTGGCTTAAATGGAGCGACAATGTTACTTCCGGATGGGGATTTATTCCATGAATCGAGTTTTGAAAATACGGTTGCCCAGGAAATATATCGATATATACATAAAAAAGGACTAGCGGATATTGTTTGTGCAAATGAGCAGCGATATACAAAAAGGAAAAATGAACAACACCATAATTTTGAAGCGTATATGGGTGTGCATATCGCTGAAATTGAAGCGTTAGAAGAAGAGTTTGGTAAGACTGTGCACCCTGCAAAATTGTTTGTTTTTGGAGAAGAAGAGAAAATTGTGACGTTAGATCAAGAGCTACGAGATACGTTTCAAGGCGAAGCGGAAGTTTTTATATCAGGTAAACGCTATGTTGATATTATGCCAAGAGGCGTGAGTAAGGGTAGTGCTCTAAAGCGACTAATGGACCATTTGCAAATTGAAGCAAATGAAGTTGCTTGTATTGGAGATTCTTTCAATGATATTTCTATGTTTGAAGTAACCCCGCATTCATTTACTCTTCATCATGCCCATCCATATGTAAAGGAGAAAGCAAATCATATAGTGCGTTCGGTTGAAGAGGCTGTTATGAAATTACCGTTACTTGTATAAAAAAGAAGCCCGTCACTGGCGGGCTTCTTTTTTACTTGAATAAAGATTTAACAAAATCAATGATACTTGAGAAGAAATCTTTCACTTTATCTAGAAAACTTTGTCCTTCTTCAGATCCTAAAAAGGCAGAAACGTGTTCTTTTGCTTTGTTTAATTGACTACCAACTTGATTCCAATCGATATTAAGATTTTTCATTTTATCAAATAACGATACTAAGTTATCTAACTGTTCATCTGTTAATGTAATGCCTAATTGATCAGCAATTTTTTTAATTAATGAACGTAAATCTTCTGTTGTTTTTGGCTGTTCTTTTGCAATTTCTTCTTTAATTTTTGCAACAAGTTGAACTGCTTTTTCTTCACCAATTTTATCACCAAGCTGGGCTGTTTGTACCATTTCTTCATTCGCTACTTTTTTAACTTCTTCAGGAATTTGTTTATTGGACGCAGTTTCATATGCTTTCATTAATCCAGTTAAAGCTGCAGTTCCTGAAACTTTAAAAGGTGCGTTAATTTGAATTTCTGCATCTTTTACACCTGCTGTAATCAAAGCGTTAGTGTACATTGCATCTGTTACCCAGTTAATGTTCTTTGATCGTACAATAAGACCAGATCCTGGTTTAGTGTATGTAATCATAGAAGAAGAAATTGCTCTCGTACCAATTTGTGCTTTTGGAACAATGCCTTCTAGAAATTTATGTTCTTCCGCATTAGATACAGTAATAATTGTAGCATCTTTCGGTGCTTTCATTTCTTTTAACAGATCTTGTTTTTGTTGTTCGGATAAGTTCTCTCCTAGTGTAACAATTGATTCTCCCTCGATGATGTCTGCAAATGAAGCTGTTGGCATCATAAATACCGTTACAGCTAATAGCAGAGCTAATAATTTCGTTTTCACGAAAAATCGCTCCCTTTCTCTTTCTAAAATTTTCGGGCAACAAAGTTATTATAGTATATATTTCTTATTTGTCACCTAGCTTTTTCCACATTTCAAAAAAGAAGTATCTAGATTGTCGGATTCTTTTTGTTTCTAGTCATGAATGTGGTAATATAGTGCTGAGATAGTTGAAAGGAGACATATACATATGAAAACTTTAGGATACATATTAATGGAAAACGGTGAAAAAATCGACTTGGAATTTTTCCCAGAAGAAGCACCGAAAACAGTAGAAAACTTTAAAAAATTAGCAGAGCAAGGATTTTATGATGGTGTTACATTCCACCGTGTTATTCCTGGCTTCGTAAGCCAAGGTGGAGACCCAACAGGTACAGGTGCAGGTGGCCCAGGTTACTCTATTCCATGTGAAACTGATGGAAACCCTCATAGACACCTTGTCGGATCACTTTCTATGGCTCATGCTGGCCGTAACACAGGCGGTAGCCAATTCTTTGTTGTTCATGAGCCACAGCCACATTTAGATGGCGTTCATACTGTATTTGGTAAAGCAACAAGCGGTATTGAAACAGTATTAAAAATGCGTCAAGGCGATGTAATGAAAGAAGTTAAAGTTTGGGAAGAATAAGGTAAGGAAAAAGAGAGCTTTTGCTCTCTTTTTTTTACTTTTAAATGGGACGGGGTACTTCTTCTGCAGCTCATCATACAAGTAGTATTGTTGCTAAAATATATTGCTTGTGAGAACAAACCTTTAACAAATTACATAGAATACATTACATTATATGTTTCAACAAGTATTTTTTGTTATATTAATTTTGCTGCTTTAGGATAACTATTAATGAAGTGATATTGAATGATATGTTTCTTTCCATTCCATATAAAACTTTCTTTTTTTAACTCTATTTATTAAAGGAATAGTGCTGAAACATAGATTTGACTTTCTTCTTTTCGCTTTGTATGATTATCAAGTTGTTTTAGGCTCTTCTCACTCTGTTGAAAATATTGTAAAATGAATATGATATGAAAAGAGTGATTGAGGGGATTACTAGTTTGTAACTTTTGTAAGAAGGGATAAGGGTTATGTTAATTCGTTTTAAAAAAAGTTATGAAAAAATTGCAATGGGGCTTCTTTCGTTTATGCCAACTGAAAAAGATGTGAAAACATTACAATTGACAATGAAAGAATATGAAGCAAAAGATGATTGGCAATTGTATTTGTGGAAAGAGAATGAAGATTTTGTTGGAATAATGGGGATTGTAAAAAAAGAGAATCAAGTATTAGAAATTCAGCATTTGAGTGTCAACCCATCTCACCGTCATGTGGGGATTGGGACAAAGATGGTTCAAGAGTTAAAGAGTAAATTTCTTGAGTTTACAATTTGCGGAAATGAGCAAACAGCAAGTTTTTGCGAAAAATGTAAAGGGCTAGAACAAAATATACATTCGTGAAAGCAGGGATAAGTAGTTTATTATCTCTGCTTTCTTTTTTGTAATTGTTCATTTCGTTCAGTAATGACTTCTGTGCGATCACGCATAGTATGCTTGTTTATAATATATTCACTTGGGATAGCATTCAAATCTTTCCAAGGGAGGTTTTGTTTTTGACATAACTCTGTGCACTGCTTCTCTAACGATGGATCTGATAAGGGTAAAAATAAAGGTACAAAACGTTCTTTTTTATGGATAGATTGCAATCTTTCATTGAGCAAGGAAAGAAGTTGTACTTGATTAATTCCTAAACGTTGTAAAGACACACCGCTTTTTTCTAAAATTGTGATTGCGCTTTTCATCATTTTTGTAGAACCATTCCAGTTATCACGTCTTTGGTGGTATAAAGAAACTGCAATTTGAATGAGACCAACTAAGTAATGATCACGATTTCCTCGTGGTTTTGTCTTCCAGTACTCTTCTAGTATTTCGTGGCATTCAAAATAGTCGTAATCTCCTTGGAAATGAATTAAAAATTGTATGTATTCGGTAGGATACATGTTTTCTCGCCCCTATCTAACGGTTATACATATAAGTGTATCATAGAAATATGAACAATAAACGACTAGGAGATTTCCCCCTAGCCGTTATTGTTCATATTAGCAGAAGCAAGCTGCTCCTACAATAATTAGTAAAATAAACAGTACAACAAGTAATGCGAACCCACCGCTAAAACCACAATCAACGTGACCCATAGTTTTTTGACCTCCTACATTGTTCTTACTACACTGTTATCATATGAAGTGGTGGGCATGATGACATAGGCATCGGTCTATTTTTAATTAAATTTCTTAAAAAGGTTGGATAGAACATGAGTATGCTCTATACTTATGTTGTTATAGAAAAAATGTGGTGGGATGCTTTGTGCAATATAATTTTAAAGTAGAGGCTTTTGAAGGGCCTTTAGATCTATTGTTACATTTAATACATCGTTATGAAATTGATATATATAATATTCCTGTAGCAGATATTACAGAGCAATATTTATCTTATGTGCATACGATGAAAGAACTTCAATTAGATGTTGCAAGTGAGTATTTAGTAATGGCCGCAACGTTATTACAAATTAAAAGTAAAATGTTGTTGCCGAAACATGAAGAAGATGTACTTGATAACGGTGATGATTTTATAGATGATCCTCGTCAAGAATTGATGGAGAGGTTAATTGAATATAAGAAATATAAGCAAGTTGCTACTGAGTTAAAAGAAAGAGAACAAGAAAGAGCACAGCTATATACACGTCCACCAATTGACTTTACATCGTTGCAACAAGAAGAAGAGACAAGCTTGCCTCTTGATGTTACGTTATATGATATGCTAGCGGCATTTCAAAAATTAATGCGCCGTAAAAAGGCAAAAAAACCTGTAACAACACGTATTACTCGTCAAGAAATACCAATTGAACAGCGAATGACTGATATTTTAAAGCAGTTAAAAATAAAGGGTGGTCGCCAAAGTTTTTATGATTTATTTGTTGATGATGAACGTGAAATAATGGTCGTAACATTTTTAGCAGTTCTGGAACTTATGAAAAATCAACAAATCATAATTGAGCAAGAACATAATTTTGATGAAATTTTCGTATCAAGCTCTAATAAATCTGCATAGGGCAAGTATGTGAAATTGGGATAAAAACACTTTATCTCATGCTATGTTTTAATGTATCGTTTGGAACAAGAGAAAAAATATTGAACCGAACGCATTGATTGTGATTCGGTTTTTTGATGTGTATTTTTATGGGAAAATAGAAGGAAGGAGCTCGTGAAATGGATAGGAAAGAACAAAAGTCAATTATTGAAGGCCTTTTATTTGTTTCTGGTGATGAAGGGATTTATCCAGAACAAATAGCGAAAGTTCTTGAAATTGAAATGAATGAAGTAATGAATATTTTAGAAGAAATGCAACAAGAATGTGAAGGTGCAAACCGTGGTTTGCAAATTGTACAGTATGCAAAAGTATATCGTTTTGCTACAAAGAAAGAACATGCTTCATATTATCAAAAACTAATAGATACACCAACAGCTGCTTCGCTCTCACAAGCTGCCCTTGAAACGTTAGCGATTGTTGCATATCGTCAACCAATCACAAGGACTGAAATGGAAGAGATTAGAGGAGTTAAAACCGATAAGGCGTTACAAACGTTGGTTTCACATTTACTTATAAAAGAAATGGGAAGGGCGGAAGGACCAGGGCGTCCTATTTTATACGGAACAACAAAAGAATTTTTGGACACATTTGGATTGAAAACATTAGATGATTTACCCCCGCTTTCTGAAGAGAATGAACAAATGAATGAAGCAGATTTATTCTTCGGTTCCTTACAAGAGATATCGAAATAAAAGCTTAGCATTTTGCTAAGCTTTTTTTGTATATCAATTATTTACAGTGCCATACTAAATGAAAAAAGGAGACGAGTTATGAGAGGTATGCGGATTATTCTATTATTAGTTTCTGTTTTATTATGTTTTTCTTTAAATAGCGCATCAGCTAAAAGGTATATGATGTCCATTCATACTACGTCTCCTTTACATATGCATCGGCAACATCTTAGTAAAATGAAAGTGAGCTTTTTAAAAGTGGGGCAAGGTGATGCAACACTTATCATAATGCCAAACGGACAAACAATGTTAATTGATGGAGGACCTTATGAAGCAGGAGAGGTTATTATTCAGAAATTAATTGAGAAAGGGATTAATCATTTAGATGTAATTGTCAGTACGCATCCCGATATGGATCATATAGGGGGGCTAATTCCAATTGTAGAGCAAATGCCGGTATCGCTTATATTAGATAGCGGAAAAACATATAGTTCTCTTACTTATCATACATATCGGAATAATATTAAAAAAAGAGGGATACCTTTCGTTTCAGTAAAGGAAGGGCAATATATACCGCTGGATCCACATGTTTCTATACAAGTATTAAACAATGGGAAATCAAAAGATGAAAATAATGAATCCTCAATTGTTTTGAAGGTACGATATGGAAAAGCGGATTTTTTATTAATGGGTGACGCGGATGTACGGACAGAACATGAAATATTAAAACAATTTGATGTACATGCAGATGTTTTAAAAGTGGGGCATCACGGCTCGTATACTTCAACAAGTGAAACGTTTATAAAAAAAGTGGAACCGCAGTTTGCTATTCTGTCTTATGGGAGTAGTAATCCGTATGGACATCCTCACCAAAGTGTAGTAAAACGCTTAAAAAGGCACGGTATAATGGTATATAGAACGAATAAACGTACAGTAGAAATAGAAACAGATGGTGAACATGTTATGTTAGAGTCTAGTGGGTTAATGCCATTGTTGAAGTGACTTCTATATTAGGGGTGGATACTGTCCCTTTTTGGAAAAATGAATACTATATATTATAATTATAATGGACGTAAGAAATTTCCTTTTTTGTTGAATAAAAAGGAAATTTCATTAGAATGTATAGACAACTACTCGTGCATATATTAAGATGGAACTAGGCGAATAAGGTAATAATAACAAGTAGGTATTTCATGGGAAAGGATCGATGAAAATGAAAACGCAAATTGTCATCAATGCCAAAATTTACACAGGTCAAGAAATAGTGGAAAACGGATTTATTCGTTACGCAGAAACCATTAAAGAAATTGGTTTGATGGCTCAATATGTACCACAAGAAAATGAAACTGTTTTTGATGCTACAGGGAAGATTGTAATTCCAGGTATGATCGATGTTCATATTCATGGTGGATACGATATTGATGCGATGGATGCAAATAGCGATGGGTTAGTAACTCTAGGTAAAGAAATGTTAAAAGAAGGGGTTACAACTTACTTCCCAACAACAATGACACAAGCTCCAGAGGCAATTGAAGCAGCGCTAACTGCTGCGAAAGAAGCAAAAGAAAAAGGAGCACATTTCGAATATATTCACTTAGAAGGACCTTATGTTTCAAAGAAACGTGCAGGTGCACAACCACTTGAACATATCGTTCCTGCAAATATTGAGCAATTTAAACAATGGCAAGAAGCAAGTGGGAATTTAATTAAATTAGTAACATATGCACCAGAAGAAGAGGGAGCATTAGAGTTTGAACAATATCTTACTGAAACTGGTGTAGTTGGCACAATGGGGCATACAGATGCAATTGATGCGCAACTAAAAAATAGAAAGATTACACATGCGACACATTTATACAATCAAATGCGTGGATTACATCACCGTGAGCCAGGAGTTGTTGGTCATGTGTTATTAAATCCAGATGTAATGGTTGAAGTAATTACAGATGGTATTCATATTCACCCTGATATGGTGAAATTAGCATATAAGTTAAAAGGACCGAAAAAAGTAAGTGTTATTACTGACGCAATGCGCGCAAAAGGTCTTGAAGATGGATTATATGAGCTTGGCGGACAGCCGGTACATGTAAAAGATGGTAGTGCTCGATTAGAAGATGGAACGTTAGCTGGTAGTATTCTAAAAATGGATCAAGCTTTCCGAAATGTAATTGAATTTACAGGTTGTTCAATCGAAGATGCAGTACTGATGACATCAGTTAACCAAGCAGAAGAGTTTGGATTAAATAATAAAGGTGCATTAGCGGTAGGAAAAGATGCAGACTTTGTTGTGATGAATGAAGATTTACATGTATATGATACGGTTCGTTTAGGAATTCATATGAAGGAAGGGAAGTAATTAAATGAATATTCTTGTTGTAAAAACTCCAGAAGAACTAGCAGAAGTAGGTTATAAATTAATTGAAGAAGTTGTAAAAACAAAAGAAAATCCAACATTAGGAATGGCTACAGGAAGCTCTCCATTAGGTATTTATGCAGAAATGCGAAAAAATAAACTTGATACAAGCCGTGTAACCACTGTAAACTTAGATGAGTACGTAAATTTACCACATGAAGATAAAAACAGCTATCACTATTTCATGCAAGAACAGTTGTTTGATCATCTTCCATTTAAACAAACTTATGTACCAAACGGGATGGCAAGTGATTTAGAGGAAGAATGCAAACGTTACGAGGGCATTCTAGCTGCTAACCCAGTTGACCTACAGATTCTTGGAATCGGTGAAAACGGTCACATCGGATTTAACGAGCCAGGAACACCGTTTAATTCTCCAACGAACATTGTTGAATTAACAGAATCTACACGCCAAGCAAACCTTCGCTTCTTCGAAAAAGAAGAAGATGTGCCAACTCATGCGATTACAATGGGAATTGGAAGCATTATGAAAGCGAAACAAGTTCTACTTGTAGCTATGGGTGCTAAAAAGGCAGAAGCTGTTAAAGAATTATTGCAAGGTGAATATAGTGAAGAGTGTCCGGCTACAGTTTTACAACGTCATCCGAATGTAACCGTAATCGCAGATCAAGAAGCTCTATCTTTATGCAGTGAGGCGATTGCTGATGAACATCGACAAGTATTCACCATTTCCGATCTATTATCAGATTCAAGAGTGGGTGAAACAGCTAATTGAGGACGGCGAATGGAAGCCGGGAGATAAAATCCCATCTGAGAATGAACTTTGTGATAAGTTCGAAGTGAGTCGTATGACAATCAGACAGGCGATTAATAATTTAGTGGAACAAGGCTATTTATATCGGAAGCGTGGAATTGGAACATTTGTCCAACTTCCGAAAGTGGAACAAAAATTGCAAGGAATGACGGGATTCACAGAAGACATGATTTCTCGTGGGATGAACCCAAGTAGTCAATTACTTAGTTTCCGCCTAGTTCCAGCTACTGCTAAAATAGCAGACCGGTTGAGAATACAGGAGGGGGAATCGGTTTATGAAGTGAGGCGTATTCGCTTAGCTGATGATGAACCGATTGCTTTTGAGACGACATATTTGTCGCCAGCTCTTGTAAAAGATATTAACGAAGAGATATTGCAACAATCTTTATATGAACATTTAGAGAAAAAACTGGGCTTTAAACTTGTTAGCGCTACTCAGTCAATTGAAGCTTCTGTTGCAACGGAAAATGAAGCTGAACATCTGCATATTCCTAAAAAGGCGCCTGTACTTGTAATGCGTCAATGGTCATATTCAGAAGGTGAGATACCGCTAGAGTACGTGAAATGTATTTATCGTGGAGATCGTTATAAATTTATTACGAATATTGCACGTAACAAATAGTATATTTCAGTTTGTGAAGTACAGTGGAAATGAAAATGGATAACATGTAAAGAAATAAAAATACGACTCATCCTTATAAGGAATGAGTCGTATTTTTATTATGAGCAATTACGTGGTTAACAGCATCTTTGACGTGATTTACTACATAGTGAGCGTGTTTTTTCACTGCATCATCGGCTTGCGACATAGCAAAACTGTGAGGAGTTAAAGAAAACATAGGAATATCATTGTAAGAATCCCCTATACAAGCAATTTCCTCAGGTTTTATTTGAAACTCATTTAATAAAACAGAAATGGCAGAGCCTTTACTAACATTCGGTGGCATTACATCTAAACATTGTTCTGCTGAGATGAAAGTACTAACTTTCCCGTGGAATTTTTCATCAATTTTTTTCTGAAGGAGTTGTAAGCTCTCCTTTGTTCCACCGACAGAAATTTTATTTGGGAAAATTGTATCATCAATCTTCTGTAGTAAGTTTGGTTCTTCAACAGAAGTCATTGTTACTTGTTGTTCAAGTTCTTGAATAAAAGGTGTTTTCTCTTCAATGTAATAATTATGCTCATCACTTACATAACGGAAATAAGGATTTTCATTCGTCATAGCTAACAAATCGGGAAGTATGCTGGAATCAAAAGTTGCAGATAATAGTTGTTTATTTTCATGTGTATATACAAAAACACCATTTACACTAATACGATGAAAATTTGTATTTACAGCTTTCATTAAGTCTGCAATTTCATTATCAAGTCTTCCGGAAGCGAAGCAAAGAATAACATTTTGCTCGGCGAGGCTGCGTAGTGCCGCAACATCTTGCTCATCAATAAGACCTCCGTGTTGCATCATTGTACCATCGATATCACTTACAAACATTTTAATCATGTTGTTATCTCCTTTCTATGTACAGTTGCTCTTACATTATACGCATCATATATAAACATGTCTAAAAAATGAATTTTTATTAAATGGCAGATGTTTTACATTGACGACAAAGAAGAATATTCTGTAACATAAAAGTAGGCTATTTAAGTACGAGGGTGGTGTTATATGAATAATTATCTAGAAATTAAAAAAGTTTTAAATAATAATGTCATCATTGCTAGCCATCCTGAACACGAGGAAGTAGTAGTGATTGGTAAAGGAATTGGATTTGGGAAAAAAGCGAAAGATGTATTGGAGCAAGAACAAATCGAAAAAATGTTTGTCTTAAAAAATGAACGTGATCGTGAACAATATAAATTATTAGTGCCGCATGTTAGTGAAAAATTAATTGAATTGATGAACGATATTATGCTGTACATTCAAGAAAAAGCAAAATCTCCACTAAATGAACATATTCATATTGCGTTAACAGATCATATTTCATTTGCAATTAAAAGGTTAAAACAAGGACTTACAATTGATAATCCTTTTTTAGTTGAAACAAAAATGCTCTATCCAGAGGAATATGAAATTGCTGAAGGTGTTGTAGAACTTTTAAATTCTCGTTTGCAAATTACATTGCCAGAAGGAGAAATTGGTTTTATTGCACTTCACATTTACAGTTCGCTTACAAATTCTGATTTATCTTCAGTTAATCAAAACTCCCGTCTCATTGCACAACTTGTATCTTTAATTGAGACAAACTTACAAATTACATTAGATCAAGAGAGCATTCATTATTTACGCCTTATTCGTCATCTTCAATATGCTATTGAGAGGGTGAAAAAAGGAGAAAAAGTAGAGGAATCGCAAAGTTTTGCTGATTTATTAAAGGCGGAGTATCCAGTTTGCTATAACGTGGCTTGGAAGCTAGTTAAGGTCATGCAAAAAGAGTTGCAACTACCTGTATATGAAGCTGAAAGTATTTATTTAACGATGCACTTGCAACGCTTAGTAAAGGCAGAGCATGTGTAAAAAGTCATATATTTTTGTCTAAAATGAAAACGTTAAAAAAAATGATTGAATCGCTTACAATAGTTATGTATAATAACTATTGCAAAGTTATACAAATTTCGACAAACAGATTAAGGAGAGTAACGAAAACGTTTGCCTTAATTATAGTGAACTTATACGTAAACCTATTTTTGACACGTGTTACTGATTCGATCAGGCATGAGTGGAGAAAAGTAAGGAATGTAAGCTAGAGAAAGGGATATACTACCCTTTGTATAGCTATCGTTCTATCTTTTTTTCCTCATGTCTTTTTGGCGTTTGTCGGAAGGTATCAATATAGATAAGAGAGGAAGGGTTTCCATGTTTAAGAAGATCTTTGGTGTTCTTCAAAAAGTCGGAAAAGCGTTAATGCTTCCAGTAGCGATTTTACCGGCGGCAGGTATTTTACTTGGATTTGGTAATGCATTTCAAAATCCACAGTTAACAAATGTTATTCCTGCTTTAAAAGCAGATTGGTTCGTAATGGTTGCAAAAATTATGGAACAATCTGGTGATATTATTTTCGCTAACCTTGCATTATTATTCGCAGTTGGGGTAGCAATTGGTTTAGCTGGTGGAGACGGAGTAGCTGGTTTAGCAGCATTCGTCGGCTACTTAATTATGAACAAAACGATGAGTGTGTTCTTAGAAGTAGATAAGCTAGTGAAAGTAACAAGTTCTGGAGCAGACCCAGTAAAAATTGGATTTGCAGATCCAGCGTATGCAAACGTATTAGGTATTCCGACGCTACAAACAGGGGTATTTGGTGGTATTATCGTCGGTATAGTAGCGGCATATTGCTATAATAAATACTTCAACATTGAATTACCATCATACTTAGGTTTCTTTGCAGGTAAGCGTTTCGTACCGATCGCAACTGCAACATTCTCTTTAATAGTAGGTATTATCATGTGCTTCGTTTGGCCATACATTCAAGGTGGCTTAAACACGTTCTCACATCAAATGATTGATGCGAATAGAACAATCGCAGCATTTATATTCGGTTTAATTGAACGTTCATTAATTCCATTTGGACTACACCACATTTTTTATTCACCGTTCTGGTTCGAATTCGGTCAGTATACAAATGCAGCTGGCGAATTAATCCGTGGTGACCAAAAAATCTTTATGGCACAGTTAAAAGACGGTGTAGAATTAACGGCAGGTACATTTACAACTGGTAAGTATCCGTTCATGATGTTCGGTCTTCCAGCAGCAGCTTTAGCAATGTATCATGAAGCACGTCCAGAAAATAAAAAATTAGCAGCAGGTATTTTAGGTTCTGCAGCATTAACATCTTTCTTAACAGGTATTACAGAGCCACTTGAATTTTCATTCTTATTCGTAGCGCCAGTATTATTCGGAATTCATGCTGTATTTGCTGGTCTATCATTTATGACAATGCAAATTTTAGGTGTTAAAATTGGTATGACATTCTCTGGTGGTTTAATTGACTTCCTATTATTCGGTGTATTACCAGGCCGTACAGCATGGTGGTGGGTAATTATTGTTGGTCTTGTACTAGCAGTTATTTACTACTTCGGATTCCGCTTTGCAATCCGTAAATGGAATCTAAAAACACCTGGTCGTGAAGAGGCAAATGCGAATGACGGTGCAGGAAAAGCAGAAGCAGGCGAACTTCCTCGTGAAGTATTAGTAGCACTTGGTGGTAAAGAAAACATTGCTTCTTTAGATGCTTGTATTACTCGTTTACGTGTTCAAGTTAACGAACAAAAGAATGTAAACAAAGACCGCTTAAAAGAACTTGGAGCAGCTGGTGTACTTGAAGTTGGAAATAACATTCAAGCTATTTTCGGACCGAAATCTGACACGTTAAAATCACAAATTCATGATATTATGTCAGGTCGTACACCTCATGTTGAAAAAGAAGAACCTGTAAAAGTGGAAGAAACTCCTCAAAAAGTTGATGAAAATGAAACAATTGTATCACCAATTGAAGGGAAAATATTACCAATTACAGAAGTACCTGACCAAGTATTCTCAGGAAAAATGATGGGAGATGGATTTGCAATTGAGCCAACTGAAGGAACAGTAGTTTCTCCAGTTAACGGTGAGATCGTTAATGTATTCCCTACAAAACATGCGATTGGTATTCAATCTGAAGGCGGAAAAGAAATTTTGATCCACTTCGGTATTGATACTGTAAAATTAAATGGTGAAGGTTTTGAAGCGCTTGTAGCACAAGGCGACAAGGTGAAACAAGGCCAACCATTATTAAAAGTAGATCTTGCATTTGTAAAAGAAAATGCACCATCTATCATTACACCAATTGTCTTTACAAACTTACAACAAGGGCAACAAGTCGAATTGAAAAAAGATGGAAATGTTAAGAAGGGCGAAACCGCTATTATTGACATTCAGTAGGAATTTGACGCAAAATGTTTATAATTATAATAGGCGATGTGGTTGACCGAACATCGCCTATTATATACAATAGATGATGTAGTACTCACGTCTATACAACTAAAAAAATACTGTAATTTAAAGGAGATAAATTATCATGGAAAAAATCTTTAAAGTAACTAGCGACTCAGGAATTCATGCTCGTCCAGCAACTCTACTTGTAAACACTGCAAGCAAATTCGGTTCTGACATTAACTTAGAGTATAACGGAAAGAACGTTAACTTAAAATCAATCATGGGCGTAATGTCTTTAGGTATTCAACAAAACGCAGAAATTAAAATCACTGCAAATGGTGATGATGCAGCTCAAGCACTAGCAGCTATCGAAGAAACTATGAAAAACGAAGGATTAGGAGAATAATGACTCTTAACATTCAAGGGATCGCTGCATCAAGTGGGATTGCTATTGCAAAGGCTTTCAGACTTGAAAATCCTGAATTTAACATCGAAAAGAAATCAATTACAAACGAAGCTGCAGAAATTGCACGCTTAGACGCTGCGCTTGAGAAAGCAAAAACTGAATTAGAAGCTATTAAAGACCACGCATTTGCTGAGCTAGGTGCTGACAAAGCTGCGATCTTTGAAGCACATTTATTAGTGTTAAATGATCCAGAACTAGTAAACCCAGTAAAAGATAAAGTGAATAGCGAAAAAGTAAATGCTGAATTTGCAATGGATGAAGTTGCATCAATGTTTATTTCTATGTTTGAAAACATGGATAACGAATATATGAAAGAACGTGCTGCAGACATTCGTGACGTAACAAAACGCGTTCTTGCACATTTACTAGGAATTAACTTCTCAAATCCTGGTACAATTTCTGAAGAGGTAATCATCATTGCTGAAGATTTAACACCATCTGATACAGCTCAGTTAAACCGTAAGTATGCAAAAGGTTTCACTACTGATATCGGTGGACGTACATCTCACTCTGCAATTATGGCTCGTTCTATGGAAATTCCAGCTGTTGTTGGTACAAAAGTTGTTATGGAGAAAATCCAAAACGGCGATATCGTTATCATTGACGGTTTAGATGGAGAAGTAATTGTAAACCCATCAGAAGAAACTCTTCGTTCGTTTGAAGAAAAGAAAGCGAAATTTGAAGAGCAAAAAACTGAATGGGCAAAATTAAAAGACCAAGCTACTGTAACAAGTGATGGACATCACGTTGAGCTTGTTGCAAATATCGGAACACCAAATGATGTACAAGGTATTATCGATAATGGTGGAGAAGGCGTTGGTTTATACCGTACAGAATTCTTATACATGGGCCGTGACAATCTTCCAACAGAAGAAGAGCAGTTCGAAGCGTATAAAGCAGTTCTTGAAGGTGTAAAAGAAGGTCAACCAGTCGTTGTTCGTACACTTGACATCGGTGGAGATAAAGAGCTTCCATACTTACATTTACCAAAAGAAATGAACCCATTCTTAGGATACCGTGCAATTCGCTTATGTCTTGATGAGCAAGATGTGTTCCGTACACAACTTCGTGCATTACTTCGTGCTAGCGTATACGGCAACTTAAAAATTATGTTCCCAATGATTGCAACTCTTGATGAGTTCCGTCAAGCGAAAGCGATTTTATTAGAAGAGAAAGCGAAACTTGTAGAAGCGGGTACAACTGTTTCTGATTCTATTGAAGTTGGTATGATGGTTGAAATCCCAGCTTCAGCAGTATTAGCAGATCAATTCGCGAAAGAAGTTGATTTCTTCTCTATCGGAACGAATGATTTAATCCAATACACAATGGCTGCAGACCGTATGAACGAACAAGTATCATACTTATACCAACCATATAACCCATCTATTTTACGTCTTGTAAAAATGGTTATCGATGCTGCTCATAAAGAAGGCAAATGGGCTGGCATGTGTGGTGAGATGGCGGGAGATTCACTTGCTATCCCATTATTATTAGGATTAGGTTTAGATGAGTTCAGTATGAGTGCAACATCTATTCTTCCTGCAAGAACACAACTAAGCAAGTTGTCAAAAGCAGAAATGGAAACATTAGCAGAAAAAGCATTAATGATGTCAACTGCTGAAGAAGTTGTTGAACTAGTTAAAAGCATATAATTAATAAAAAAACCTGAGTCGATTTGAAATTGGTCTCAGGTTTTTTCTATGAGAAAAGTAAATCTTGTTTTCTTACTATAGAGGATAAGACACAGAACTAGATAGCGATAGCAACGATATCAGTTGGGCATACACGTAAAATACCATTAAAAGTATTACGTTGACGGTTCTTATCATCTTTGTTGTCGTCTTTATTATCTTTATCATTATTGTTACGAGCTAAAGCGGAGAAAAGAGCAACACCGTTAGCGAAACCTTCAAAAATTACATCGTTGAAAGATCCGATACCTTTAATGCTTAAAAGAGAAAGCTCTGTTCCAACTGAAATGCTAGCAAGTACGTTACATACAGCTGGTTGTTGTGGTTTTACCTCTCTCTCTTTCTCGCGATGGTCACGATGGTCGCACTCTCTTTCACGATGATGACAGTCTCTAAAGTTATCACAGCATCCAAATGATCCAAACATAATCCTCATCACCCCCTTCACACTTATAATCTATGTAAGTTCGGTAGTTAGTGACTGGACAGAGAGTGGAATTTTTTCTAGGGGATTTTCTCATTTTAAATGACTAGCTGGGTGTTTAGTATGGAATGATGTTTAAAATAGGGGTAATATAACAAAAAAATGTAAAAACCACCAAAATAAACGAAATGGGTAGCCTTTACACTTTTTTACTTTTATATAAAACGATGATATATACAGGAAGAGCTAGGAGTAGTGGTACGATGGATCGTGCAGTATGTTTTTCTGATTCTAATTGAAATGCTTCTTCTTTTGGGAATTGTAAAATGGAGATGTTTGCGGCATCACCAATAAAATATAGAAGCAGTACAGTTACTATGTAACATAAAAGTGCGATCAAGCTTCCGTATGAACTCAATGAAAATCCCTCTCTTGTTATCTATTTGTTATCATTGTATCACAATTGTAATAAAAACACACGGGTATATTTCAATACCTTAACAAAATTCGACACAAAACGTCACGTTTATTTATGATAAAGGAATAGAATATACTTTTCTATAAGTATAAATGTCGAATGATTTGTAGTAATATTACAAAAGTATGACAGGAAATAAAAAACGAAGGTAATGTAGTTACCTTCGTTTTTTATTATTTTGCCCACTCACTCACTTGCTCTACGCTCATACGTGGTGCAGGGTGACCTTTTAAAGTTGATTCACCAATTGTAATAAGCATAATTGGAACGTAACGAGATGAAACGTTAAATTCGTCTGTCAGTGCTTGTGGATTGAAGCCACCAATAGCACAAGTATCCCAACCAGTTGCTTTAGCTGCAAGCATAAGTTGCATTGCTGCTAAAGATGCATTTGAAAAGGCAGCATCTCTCGGGAATTGTTCACGAGCATATGCAGATTCAATATTTTTAGCTAAGCGTTCTTTTGCTTCTTCTTTCATAAATCCTTGTTCTACAATTGGACCATATACTGGCTCAACATTTTTATAAGCTTCTAAATCACCTAAAATAGCGACTACTGCAGAAGCATCAAGAATTTGTTGTTGGTTATAAGCTATTGGGTGTAATCGTTTTTGTACATCTTCACCTTGAAAAACAAGGAATTTCCAGTGTTGTAAGTTCCAAGCGGAAGGTGCTTGTGCTGCGGCTTTTAAAATCTCATGCAATTCTGTAGATGAGATTTCTTTATTTGGGTTGAATGCACGTGTAGATGTGCGTTCATATAAAACGTTAAAAAAGTTGTCGTTTGTCATTATATATCCTCCAAATTGTATATAAAATTATCAAGAAAACGCAATGTATATTACTTACATTTTGTAAGTTGTCGAATTTAAGAATATAATATCTTTATTTTAATTGTCAAGTTTTAAGAAATAAGCTAGGGCATTCATACAAACGATATAATTCCTATAATCATACACTAAAAAAGGAATTTATAGAGTGAAAAGGGAAGATAACATTCTCAATTAGCTTGTTAATATGTATCTCTCGCAAATTAAAGTTTATTAGAGAACAGTCTTTTAAAAATGTTTGTGAGGAATTCAGTAGAACAAGATATATGAAGTGAGTGAAGACTAGTGATGAACATACTACATTTTTTATTAGAGAATACGGTTTTCCAAAATGTGTTACAAGATTTGCAGTTAAATGTCCTTTATATAGAAAATGGATGTAAGCATCAACAAACGATAGAAAATATCCATCCAAAATGTATGTTTATAGCAAATAATTTTGAAGAGGGCGAACTATTATTTCAAAGAACGAAACCGCACATTATAATTATGTATGTAACAGATTATTCTCAAATCAAATATATAAAGAATATGTATACCCCGCAAAGTACATTCATTGTCATTTGGGATCAACAAATAACAAAAGAATTTACAGATGTACTTGCATTAGGAATACGTAATATTGTAATAGCCCCTGTAACTCCACAAGCAGTATTAGAAGAAGTGAATAAGAGTTTGTATCAACTTTCTTTAGTAAGGCAAGTTAGTTTGCAACAGGAACTGCTTCAAACGATGTTTGATTTTCAAAATGATTTATTATTTATAGTAGAAGATGATGAAATTGTTGATTGTAATACAAATTTTTTAACTTTTTTCGGATATGAAAATTTGTTTGCCTATCGTGAGCAACATTTAGTATTTGCTGAACATTTTATTAGAGAAAATGGATACTACTCGACGACGCATGATATAACATGGCTAGACGATACTTTATCAAGTGGTAGAAGAATTAAGATGTCAAATTATGAAGGGGAAGTATCTACTTTTCTATTACGTGCGACACCATTGCCAGAAGATTTATCAAGATTTATTGTAAAATGCACGGAAATTACAGAATTAGATGAAATCTATCAAGAACAAGAAAGACTTGCTATGGTAGATTCATTGACAGAGATTTATAATCGTTTAAAGTTTCAACAAATACTAGAGGTAGAGTGGGAAAAGGTAATACGTAGTGATGAGAAAATAGCAATCATTTTATTTGATATAGATAATTTTAAAACAGTTAATGACACATATGGTCATGATTTTGGTGATTTGGCATTAATACAACTTGCAGAGCTTATGAAATCTAAAGTGGAGCAGCAACACGTATTTGCAAGATGGGGAGGAGAAGAATTCATTATATTAGTGACAAATACAGTAGAAAAGGAAGCATTTCAAGTTGCGGAGTCATTACGATTCTTCATTGAAACAAAGCAATTCACTGGAATTTCGAAGCTAACAGCTAGCTTTGGAGTTGCGTTATATGAACAAGGAACTACAAGAGAAGAATTAATGCAACGAGCGGACATTGCTTTATATGAAGCGAAAAAAAATGGAAAGAATCAAGTATGTGTGTACAGAAAAGAAAAAATGTAATTTTTCGCAACAAATTGTTGCGATTTTTTTTTATTGTTTGATAATAGAATAGGGGGACAATTTTTAGCGAAGGAATTATGGAGGATCGACATGATAAAAAAAGTAATGATAATGGCTTCACTGTCTGCTATAGTTGGCGGCGGAGTATACTATTTTCTTGTTAGCCCCAATATAAAGGAAAACACAGTATTAACAACTAAGGTGAATCCTACTATTGAACCAGAAGTGCAAGGGAATATAGAAGAAAAAGAAGAGCAACAAATTGATTATGCTAGCATATCTCAAAAATTAGATCAATATTTAGTCGGAAAGCAATTTAATGGAACAGTTTTGGTAACAGATAAAGAGCATGTTATATTGAATAAAGGATATGGCTATGCTGATGTTCAAAATAAAATTGAAAATACGCCTCAAACAAAATATCGTATCGGTTCTATTACGAAAACAGTTGTTGCCACATCTATTTTACAGCTGCAAGAACAAGGGAAATTGAATATTCAAGATAATGTAAATAAATATATTCCTTCATTTCCGGAGAATAAAAATATTACGCTATATCATTTATTAACACATACCTCTGGTTTACCTGAACACGCAAAAGGCAATGTTAATGCTGCTTCCCGTTTACAGTTAATTAATTGGATCGGACGTCAAAATTTAGAATTTCCTGCAGGAACAGGTTGGAGATATACAGATTATAATTATATGGTGCTTGCTTATATAATAGAACATATATCGAAAAAACCTTTAGGAGATTACATAAAAGAAAACATATTTGTAAAAGCAGATATGCATGAATCCGGTATGGGAAATATGGTACCTGGCGATAAAAATTTTACAAAGGGTTATGTGAAAAAAGATCAAGAGCTTGTACCAGCGCAGAAGTTAGGCATGGATTGGCTATATGGTTGTGGTGAGATGTATACGACAGTTGGAGATATGAAGAAGTTAGACGAAGCAATTATAAATGGAAAACTTCTTTCTGAACAAAGTATACAAGCAATGTTTTCACCTTCAGCAGAACGGAAATATGCATTTAGTTTTTATATATATGCAGATTATTTTCATAATCATGGTGTATTATCTGGTTGGAACACTTTTAATAATTTTAATAAAGAAAAAGGAACTTTTGTTATGTTATTTTCAAATGTGAAAAATAGTATGGATGATGACTTTAATAAAGAGTTCCGAAAGATGGTAAATGATTTATTAGAACAAAGGGGATGAGAAAATGGAACATAAAACTTTATCAATAGGTTTCATTGGTATTGGCGTAATGGGAAAAAGTATGGTTTATCACTTAATGCAAGATGGTCATAAAGTATATGTATATAATAGAACGAAAGCAAAAACAGATTCTTTAGTGCAAGATGGTGCACATTGGTGTGATACGCCAAAAGAGTTAGTGAAGCAAGTTGATATTGTAATGACAATGGTTGGATATCCACATGATGTAGAAGAAGTGTATTTTGGTATAGAAGGAATTATAGAACATGCAAAAGAAGGTACGATAGCAATTGACTTTACGACATCTACACCTACTTTAGCAAAACGCATTAATGAAGTTGCAAAAAGCAAAAATATATATACGTTAGATGCACCTGTCTCAGGAGGAGATGTTGGTGCGAAAGAAGCAAAACTCGCAATTATGGTAGGTGGAGAGAAAGAAATATATGATAGATGCTTACCTTTACTTGAAAAGTTAGGAACAAACATTCAATTACAAGGACCAGCTGGGAGTGGACAACATACAAAAATGTGCAATCAAATTGCGATTGCTTCCAATATGATTGGAGTATGTGAGGCTGTTGCTTACGCGAAGAAGGCTGGACTGAATCCAGATAAAGTGTTAGAGAGCATTTCAACAGGGGCAGCAGGTAGCTGGTCATTAAGTAATTTAGCTCCTCGAATGTTAAAAGGAGACTTTGAGCCGGGATTTTATGTAAAGCATTTTATGAAAGATATTAAAATTGCTTTAGAGGAAGCAGAAAAATTACAATTATCAGTCCCGGGCTTAAGTATGGCGAAAGAATTGTATGAAGAGTTAATTAAAGATGGAGAAGAAAATAGTGGAACACAAGTATTATATAAAAAATATATAAGGGGGTAAACGAGGTGGACCTTCAAAAGTTTGATGAGATGATTGATACTGTACAGCGAGCTACTTGTATAAAAATTAATGAAAAACAAAAAGAAGCTTTTAAACAAAAGTATGATTTTGAACCAGAATTTGAATATGGAAGAGATGAGAAGGGGCATTATGTAATTCGAACCTCAAAAAAGATGTTAGAAGAAATGGAGTTTTATTTGGCATTGAAATATGATCGTGATGGAGTGGATCTTTATATGCAAGCTGAGATTGACGGTATATTTCATGTATCTGTTAGCTATGGTGAAGATGCCCTACATCTACAAGAATTGTTTCAATTTCTAGAAGAAAATGAATAAAAGTCCTCATTTGAGGACTTTTATTTAGTCATCTTTAATTTTTATAATTATAAGTTAGAAGCGCGGCGGCATCGTTCAACCGGGAATGGGATAATTTGTGCGATGTGATTAGGACCCAATTGTTTTGTACGAGCATGGCGTATTATATAAAAAGCACACAGAATTGAAACAGGAATAGCGCCGAATAAACCAAATAATAAAGCGCTTACACAAGATGCGACAAATCCTAAAACACCAATTTCTAACTCTTCCATAATAGCTCCTAAAATAACTGGAAATGCTCCACATGTAACCCCAAGTATAAGTGCGATAAGTAAGCTCATGATTATCCCCCTCTGTTTGCGATATTATTTTCCTTCTTAATTAATTGTAGTATATCATATACAAAACAGAATTTTCAGAAAAAATTCAATAAATATTCAAAAAATGTTCAAAAAATATACTTGAAAAATCAAGGTGTTAAATTTGTGATGAAGTGGTACTTTTGAGTAAATAAAAAATCAGGCTTATTTCAAAAATGAAATAAGCCTGTTCCATAGGAGGATGTATATATGTAGAGTGAATAAAAGTTTGGAAAAGGGGGTCCAAGTCCTTTTATTCAACTAACTACCTTAATAGATTGGAACCCAGCCTTCAGTTGTCACAAAAATACGAATAGCTACAACTTGACGATCATCTTGCAAGGTAAAATAATGTCTTGCATTTTCAGGAACAGATATGAGATCGCCTGGCTCAAGTTCAACATCAAAGAATTTCCCATCTTTGCCTTCAATAGCGAAAATGCCATGACCACTGACGATAAAGCGAACTTCGTCATCTGTATGATGATGTTCTTTTTGGAAATTAATTAATAATTCGTCAAGGTTAGGTGTGCTATTTGAAAGTGAAATTACATCATGTGCTTTATAACCTCGACTTGCTGAAACATCAGCGATTTCTTTTGAAAAAACAGCTAATATTTCAGCTTTGTTTTCATCTGTTAACGAATAATTTTCATTTAAATGAGTAGGAAGTTTAGAAATGTTCCATTTCTCATATAAAACGCCTTCCTCTTGTAGAAATTTAGATACTTCCACTTCATTTTCAATGCGAGTATTTACTTCATGAATACGAATTTGCGCCATTAGAAACGCCTCCTTGAATTGATAATAGTTTTATATGAAATTGGAATAAAAACTCATAAGCTTCTAATCTTTTCTTTGCATCAAAGCTATCTCGGCCCCATACGGTAATACCGTGGTTACGGATTAATACTGCTCCTGAATCACCTTTTATATGCTTTCGGAAGTTTTCTCCAAGCGTTGGGATATGGGCATGGTTTTCGATAATAGGAATGTGAATTGTTGCACCTTCTTCCCAAATATCGAGAGCTTTAATAATTTCTTGATTTTGAAGGGTGACTGCATCATTATATAAATTTGTGATGACATTGTTATCAGTTGTATGAACATGAAGTACGCACCCGGCATTTGTATTGTTATAAATATGTGTATGCAATACTGTTTCTGCTGACGGGCGTAATTCAGTCTCTAATACGGGAACCCCTAAATGATCTACTAATAGAAAATCATCTGGAGTAGTTTTTGTTTTATCTTTACCACTTGCTGTAATAAGAAAAGTAAGGGGCTCATGACTAACCTTTATAGAAATATTACCACTCGTTGCCGGAAACCAATTTCGTGTTGTTAATTCTTTTTTTATCTCGCTTAAGTCATACCATTGACGAAAAAGTTGTTTCATAATTTCACCTCCAACAAATGTTTTAATTCATTTTGAATATCATGGAATGTTTCAAACGGTGTATAAGCAATATAATTCTCTTCACACTTTGTAATAAGGAAGTCACGAGCAAATACTTTATCTGCTTGTTTCGCAGCTTGTAAATCAGTAATTGAATCTCCAATCACAATATGGAAGTCATTCGTATCACTCAATTTACGGATGAGTGATGATTTACATAATCCGCAATGATTTTGACAATGATGATCACAAGGATGAGGCCAATTCACCGTAATGTATTCATTTGAAAAATCTGTTTCATTACAGTAAATTTGCTCTTTTGGAATGAGTCCTTGTAAGAGTGGATAGATGAAGAAATCCATTCCACCTGATATAACGTAAAAAGAAATGTTATTTTCATTTATAAATTGTATAAATTCATGAAAACCATTACGAATTTCAGCAGTTTCTATTAAAAATTGAATGATTTCATCGTGCAGATGAGTAGGTATTAATTGAAATAATTGAGAAACACCTTCTTGAATAGATAGCTCTTGTGATAAAATTCTATTCTTTACTTCTTCAGCTTCTGGTGGTGCGAATTTTTCCATAATGGACATAATGTTATCATTATTTGTAATCGTGCCATCGAAATCACAAAATACTTGAATACTCATAATTTCACCTCATGAGAGGGATTTCCCCATATTTGTAGTGCACTATGCAAATTTATGTCATCTACTTCATGGAGTGGTTTATTTTGCAAAGTAGCATCAATTGCAGTACGGAAAGCTTCACCACCGCCTTGCGCTCCATTTGGATGTCCATGTATCCCGCCGCCAGCATTAATAACAACATCTTTACCGAAATCTCGTACAATAAAGGGAACGAAACCAGGGTGAATACCAGCAGACGGAACAGAAAAGCTCTTCTTGAAAAATGCATCGTCTTCAGTTAAATATTTTGAGATAGCAAGAGCTTCCTCTTTTTCTAGCGCAACACTTCCGTATGGAGATGGGAATAATGAAAAGTCAGCCCCAGCATAGCGTAGTAGCTTTCCGAGTAATAATGGAGATGAAATTCCATATAACTTAGATGCTGAATAAGCACCACTTACAGCAGGGTGTGCCATAATAGGAACTGGGATTTCATCATCTTCTGCAAGTGATTGTAGTACATCTAGTCCGTAAGCAAATACGTTAAATAATAGAATATCAGCTCCAGCTTGCACTGCACGTTTCGCATTTTCTTTTAAATCAAAAGTTCGTCCTGTTAAATTTACGGCATATAACGTTTTATGTCCGTATGTTTCATATACGGATTGTAAAACTTCTTTTCCAGATACAATGCGTTTCGTAAGTGGTGTTAATGCATTTTCAAATAATATTTCATCATCTTTTACTATATCTACACCACCAATTGCTTGATCGCGTAATTGCGTTTTTAAATACCCAATATTTCGTCCAATCATTCCTTTAAAAATACTCATTAAAAGGGGACGATCATGCACTTGTAAAAGATTTCGAATACCATCTATCCCGAATTTTGGCCCAGGAAAATGTTTTTTTAACTCGTCTGAAAAAGTTAAGTCAATTAATTTTACTTCGCCATCAAGGGATAGCTTTCCAAATGTAGTCGTTAAAATTGCTGGTAAATCTGGACTGAAGTTTAATAACGGATATTCGATTTTAATAATTCCGCGTTTTACTTTTTTACGTAAATACGAATTTGTATGTTCATGTTCAGCTAATTCCACAATATGAATGACGTTGCCTTTATGTTGCTTTAATTGTTCTTGCAATAATTGTGGCAAATGAGTCCAAGAGCCAATTGTTAAACCAAGTGCAATTTGCTCAGCCTTTTTTTCTAAGTTATGTGAATCATCATGGATTAAATACGTCGCTATAATTCCGCTCATTGTTATAACCTCCTAGTTAAATAAAAAAACCTCTCAGCTAAGGAGAGGTTTTTTTACAACCAGCTCCTTATCTGTCAGCGTAATGCTGCGAGAATTAGCACCGTGTCTACAATTGTAGATCGGTTGCCGGGTTTCGTCGGGCTCGTCCCTCCACCTGCTCTTGATAAGAAGTATTTAGAAATGTTTAAATTTTTAAGATAACTGAATTTTGTCAGATATTTTTCATGTTGTCAATTACTTTTTGAAAAAATTTAATTTATCAATTCGATTAATGGCTTCCCGTAATCTATCTTCTGTATGCAAGAGACCAACACGGATATACCCTTCGCCATGTTCACCAAATCCAACACCAGGAGCAACTGCAACATGTGCTTTTTCTAGTAAAATATCAGCAAATTGCTCAGAGGTATATCCTTTTGGAACAGGAAGCCATGCAAAGAATGACCCTGTTGGAATGTCTACATTCCAACCAATTGATTGACAAGCCGAAATAAGAGCGTTTCGTCGAGATTCGTAACTATTTACAAGGTCTATTACGCAAGACTGTGAACTTAATAGTGCTTCGCGGGCAGCATCTTGAACTGCACCAAAAATACTAACATACATATGATCTTGTAATAAGTTAATGGTTTCAATGACACTTTCATTCCCTACTGCAAAAGCAATACGCCATCCAGCCATATTGAAAGTTTTCGATAGAGTGTAAATTTCAATACCTGTATTTTTAGCACCGTCTGCTTGCAAGAAACTAACAGGTTTTTGACCATCGAATCCAATCGCACCGTAAGCAAAATCATGAACCACTAATATATTATGTTTATTAGCAAAATGAATAGTTGCATCAAAAAAATCTTTTGATGCAGTAGCACCTGTAGGATTATTTGGATAGTTTAAAAACATTAATTTTGCACGCTCGGCAATAGAGTTATTAATTTTTGTGTAATCTGGTAAAAAGTTATTTTCTGCAATAAGCGGCATTGTTTCAAATTGTGCTTTTGCTAAAGCAACTCCTGATAAATAATCTGGATAGCCTGGATCTGGAACGAGAATCGAATCACCAGGGTTTGTAAAACAAACTGGTAATTCTACTAATCCAGCCTTTCCACCAAACAATATAGCAACTTCAGTTTTCGGATTTACTACTACATCATATTCACGTTGATAGAATGTTGCCACGGCTTCTTTTAAACTTTCATGTCCGCGAAATGGCGGATATTTATGATGAATGGTCTTTTCTGCAGCATCTTGTAAAGCTTTTACGATATGCTGCGGTGTTGGTTGATCTGGATTACCTTGACCTAGATTAATAACATCGTGACCAGCTGCAACGAATTTGTTAACTTTTGCAACAAGTGAAGCGAAAAATTGTGTTGGCAATGATGTTACTATCTCAGAAGGTTGAAATAATTTCATACTTTCCACCTCTTTTGAAAGTTGTTACAATTCTAGTGACAAATGATATAATCTTTCCAGTATTTTGTAAAGAGAAAAATAAGAATGGGGCTGAAAAAATGAAAGTCGCATGTATTCAAATGGATATTGTTTTTGGAGATGTAGAAAAAAATATTGAGAATGCTAAAAATAAAATAAGCGAAGCGATGAAGGAGAGACCGGATGTTATTGTCTTACCAGAATTATGGACAACAGGATATGATTTAGCAAGACTTTCTGAAATTGCAGATAGGGATGGATTGGAAACGAAAGAAAAGTTGAAAGAATGGTCGAAACAATATGGTGTACATATTGTTGGTGGTTCCATAGCGAAGCAAACAGAGCAAGGTGTTACAAATACAATGTATGTGGTAAACAAGGAAGGAGAACTAGTCAATGAATATAGTAAAGTGCATTTATTTCAGCTTATGGATGAACATAAATATTTAATCGCTGGAAATAGTACAGGTGAATTTAAGTTAGATGATGTAGAGTGCGCCGGCACAATTTGTTATGACATTCGTTTTCCAGAGTGGATGCGCGTTCATACTGCAAAAGGTTCAAAAGTTTTATTTGTTGTAGCAGAATGGCCATTAGTTCGTTTAGCACATTGGCGTTTGCTATTGCAAGCAAGAGCAGTTGAAAATCAATGTTATGTTGTTGCCTGTAATAGGGCAGGAAAGGATCCGAATAATGAGTTTGCCGGTCATTCTTTAATTGTCGATCCTTGGGGCGAGGTTGTTGTAGAAGCAAATGAAGAAGAATCAATTTTATTTGGAGAGCTTGTATTCGAGAAAATTAAAGAAGTACGTAAAGGAATTCCAGTTTTTGCGGATCGTCGTCCAGAATTATACAAATAAAATGTTGACAAGTGATTTTTATTCTTGGTATAGTCTTCAACATAAAGTTAAAAATTCAAAAAATTATACAACTCTTATCAAGAGCAGGTGGAGGGATTTGGCCCGATGAAGCCCAGCAACCGACCGTAATACCATTGTGAAATGGGGCGTTTATTACGCCAAAAGGCACGGTGCTAATTCCAGCAGAAAGTAAAACTTTCTGGCAGATAAGAGGGGAGAAGATAAACTTCAAACCTCTTTCTTAGTGGAAAGAGGTTTTTCTATGTTAGAAAAACCTCTGAATTTAAAAAGGGGGAGAAGACGATGGGATATTATTCATTAACAGAAATAACAGCTGTACAATATGCGAAAGATCATGGCTATTTTGAAGCGAAGGCAAATGTCGTTTGTCATGAAATTGGAGACGGAAACTTAAATTACGTGTTCAAATTAGATGATGGAGAGAAATCAATTATAATAAAACAAGCACTGCCCTATGCGAAAGTAGTTGGTGAAAGCTGGCCATTGTCTATAAAAAGAGCAACGATTGAAAGTAAGGCCTTACAAATTTTTGCGCAGTATGTACCGGATTATGTTCCAGCAGTGTACAGTCATGATGAAGAGTTAGCGATAACGGTAATAGAAGACTTATCAAGACTAACAATTACAAGAAAAGGATTAATAGGCGGAGAAGAATATCCGCTTTTATCCCAGCATATCGGCCGTTTTCTAGCACATGTTTTATTTTACACTTCAGATTTTGGTTTACAATCAGAAGAGAAGAGGGTACTAGAAGGTACCTTTGTAAATCCGGATCTTTGTAAAATTACAGAGGATTTAGTGTTTACAGATCCGTTTGGACATTATGATACAAATGATTATGAGCCAGATTTACAGCTCGTGGTTGATGAACTTTGGAGTGATAAAACTTTAAAACTAAAAGTAGCACAATATAAATATAAGTTCTTAACAAGAAAAGAAACTCTTATTCATGGTGATTTACATACTGGTAGTATTTTTTCGTCACCTTCTGAAACGAAAGTGATTGATCCAGAATTTGCGACCTATGGCCCATTTGGATTTGACATAGGTCAATTTATTGCAAATCTAGTATTAAATGCTTTATCTAGAGAAGAAGAAAAAAGAAGTGTACTATTTTTCCATATAGAAAAGACGTGGAGTTATTTTGTAGAGACTTTTACAAAGTTATGGATTGGAGAAGGTGTAGAAGCATATACGAAAGAAAAACAATGGTTACCAATTATTTTGCAAAATATCTTTACTGATGCTGTTGGATTTGCAGGATGTGAACTGGTTCGTAGAACAATTGGTTTAGCTCATGTAGCAGATTTAGATGAAATAGAAAATAAAGAAACAAGAATTCAAGCTAAGAAACAAGCGCTATCCTTAGGTAAAGAACTAATAAAATATGAATCTAAAAGTGCGGATATTCAACTGTTTCGAACATTATTTCAACAGACAGTTTCAGGGGGCGTAAAAGCGTGAGTACAATTGTTACTGTTCCGAGATCTGTAAGTTGGAAAGGTGATGCAATTGCGGTATTAAATCAAACGAAATTGCCGCATAGCACAGAATATAAAACATTGACGACTATTGAAGAGGTTTGGAAAAGCATCGTAATGTTAGAAGTACGAGGAGCGCCTGCAATTGGAATTGTAGCTGCATTTGGCTTGGCGCTTGCATCAAAAAAATATAACACTGTACATATTGAAGAATTTCAAAAGAAGTTTAATAGAGATTGTAATTATTTGGGGACGTCACGCCCGACAGCGGTCAATTTATTTTGGGCAATTGATCGTATGAGAGAATCTATTCGAGGGATTACTACAATAAAAGGAGCACAAAAAACATTAGAAGAAGAAGCGCTTCGCATTCAGCAGGAAGATGAAGAGGTGTGCCGAAATATTGGGGAATATGCGTTAACATGTTTTAAAGATGGCGATAATATTTTAACAATCTGTAACGCTGGAAGTATCGCAACTGCCAGATATGGAACTGCATTAGCTCCCTTTTATATTGGGAAAGAGAAAGGTGTGCGTTTACATGCATATGCGTGTGAAACGAGACCAGTTTTACAAGGTGGTCGCTTAACGACGTGGGAATTGAAGCAAGCAAATATTAATGTGACCCTTATTACAGATAATACTGCAGCTCATGCTATTCAAACGAAAGAAATAGATGCAATTATTGTAGGGGCGGATCGAATTGTCGCAAATGGAGATACGGCAAATAAAATAGGGACAATGAATTTAGCTATTTTAGCAAAGTACTTTGATATCCCATTTTATGTTGCTGCGCCACTGTCAACATTTGATGTTACGAAAGAAACTGGCGCCGAAATAATTATTGAAGAAAGAGATGAAACAGAAGTTACGAAAATCTTTGGAAAACAAGTAGCACCAATCGGAACGAATGTTTATAACCCTGCATTTGACGTAACACCGAACGAATTAATTACAGGAATTATTACTGAGAAAGGTATTATAAGCGGGGATTATAAACGAGAAATTGCATCATTATTTGAAAAACAGGCTAATACATAATAGCTTGTTTTTTTATGCCTAAATGCATTGTTTTCTCTTACTTATATAATGAAAGGAGGGGAAGAGGATGGAAGAGTGGATCAAGATGATAGGTAATGTAGGGTTTCCAATTGTTGTAACATTATATTTACTCCACCGTATTGAAAGTAAATTAGAGGGGGTAATTGTTGCAATTGAGAAGCTCCCGCGGCAATTACTAAAGTACGAAGATCCTCGCGATAAAAAATAAAGTTTGCTCTTCTTGAGCAAACTTTATTTTTTATTGAGCAGTATAGCCACCATCGATAACGACAGCTTGACCAGTTATACCTTTCGCTTTTTCACTCGCTAAAAACATAGCATAATCAGCGATTTCTTGTACTTGTAGCAAACGCTTCTGTGGTACAAGTGGATAAATGACATCTTCTAAAACATTTTCAAGTGGTACATTTCGTGTAGTAGCTAAGTCTTGTAGTTGATTACGTACAAGAGGGGTATCGACATAACCAGGGCAAAGGGCATTAACAGTAATACCATGCGTAGCACCTTCTAAAGCGGCAACTTTTGTTAATCCAATTACGCCATGTTTTGCACTATTATAGGCAGCTTTTCCAGCAAACCCGACCAGGCCGTTAATAGAAGCGACATTAATAATACGACCATATTTTTGTTGTTTCATAATCGGAAAGGCATGCTTAATTGCGATAAACGGAGCAATTTGCATAATTTGAATTAGTAGCTCGAACTTTTCAGTTGGAAAGTCTTCAATGGGTGAAACGTGTTGCATTCCTGCGTTGTTAATTAATATATCTAATGAACCGAAATGATCAACTGTTTGAGAAATTGCTGCTGTAATTTCCTCTTCAGATGTAACGTCACATTTTAAACCGATAGCTTGAAAACCTTCATTTTGTAATTGTTTAGCAGCTTCTTTCGCACGTTCTTCAAGACGATCAGTAATCACAACTTTTGCACCTTCTTTTGCAAAAGTACTTCCCACTTCATACCCAATACCACTCGCAGCACCTGTTAAAAAGACAACTCGATTTGTAACCATGATGAAAAACATCCCTTCATAATAAAGTTTTCATAGTGCTCTATTTAGAGAGGTTATAATGAAATTCCTGCAAACATTTGGAAAAAATATCGTTAGCTATCTTGTTTTGCAAAATAGTCTTTGCTATACTATTTTGTAAAGCAAGATACTTACGCTTATCTATCTTGTAAAACAAGATAGTAGGAGGATTTGAATTATGTCGACAAGTCAAATGCTGAAAGGGATCTTAGAAGGATGCTTACTTGCTATTATTTCTGAAGGCGAAATATACGGTTATGAAATGAGTGAGAAGCTAGCAAAGTATGGTTTTACAATGGCGAGTGAGGGAAGTATTTATCCGTTATTAATACGAATGCAAAAAGAAGGGTTAATAACAAGCGTAATGAAGGAATCTCCATCTGGTCCAAAGAGAAAATATTACACATTAACAGAAAAAGGCGAGGAAGCACTTGATGAATTTATGGATCGCTGGGAAGCGATGCAAAGTAGTGTAGAACGTTTACTTGAAGGGAAGGGAAGGAGAAAATAATGTTATCAAGTGAAGCACGAAAGTTTTTGTTAGATATGAGATTATTTTTGACGGCAAAGAGTGTGAAAGAAAGTGATATTGAAAACTTTTTAGAAGACGCAGAACTTCATTTAATAGAAGGTGAGAGTGAGGGGAAGAGTGTAGAAGATATTTTCGGAAGCTCACCGAAAGAATATGCAAATGAACTTGTAAAAGTGATGGAAAGAGATAGACAGGAAACGTGGAAGCAAATTGGTTTTACAGTAATGAATATCGTATCTTTTTGGATTATTGCTTCTATCTTAATAGTGAGTAATGGAATGTTACAGATTTCACTTATTCAGTGTATCGGTTACAGTTTTTCATTGATTTTAGTTGTTATGGGTCCTAATTTTCTACTTCGCAAAATGACCTTCGTCACAAGCTTTACAAAAACATGGTTTTCTATGTGGTCTTTAGTTATGATTGCTCCATTGTTTTTATTAGGAGCTGTTACGATATTAGATGTGATATATCCTACAAAAATGCTCACATTCACCGAAGTCCAAAGTTATATATTAGCTGGTGGGATTTTTATCATCACAGTAGCTATAAATATATATTTTGAAGGATGGTTTAAAAACTTATATTTAATCATTCCGCTTTCTATTATGTTAATGTTTAAAACATTTACATCTGAAGATCTTATGCCAATGTTATTTCAAATTATATGTTTATACGGAAGTTTGTTTATTTTAATTTTCCTTGAAATTATGATGAAGACGAATAGAAGAGAAACGGTTAAATAAAGGGGGATTATCATGAAGGTTTCTAAAGAAGGTGAAAAGTTTTTAATCGATACGAAAGTATATTTAATAACAAATGGGATTAAAGAAGAAGATGTGGACGCTTTTCTTGCAGATGCAGAACTTCATTTAATAGAAGGCGAGAAAGAGGGAAAGACAGTAAGTGACATATTTGGTGACTCACCAAAAGAGTATGCGGAAGAATTAGCGAAAGAGATGGAGAAGGATAAAAGCGGGAGTATAAAAAGTATTTTAGGGATGATTATTGGTATTGGTGGATATTGGTTACTTACTAATATATTATTTGAAAATCCTAATCATAAATTTACGTTAACGAATGTACAATTGATTGGATACCCAATTGTTTTAATGATTACTATTGTAAGTATAATATTTGCTTTTAAAATGTCATCATTTAAGAGTAAAATAAAAGAATTTAGCATTATTTATGTAGCAGCTTTGTTACCAATT
>NZ_JAKUFY010000010.1:0-83880 GCF_022663675.1 Bacillus cereus group sp. BfR-BA-01355 | reverse complement strand
AAAAATGGAAAACACAACAGGCAATAATGAAGGAAGCCAAGGAGGCGGAACAGGGAAAGATAACGGAACGGGAGGAAACCCAGGAGGCGGAACGGGAACAGATAACGGAACTGGAGGAAACCCAGGAGGCGGAACGGGAACAGATAACGGAACCGGAGGAAATCCAGGAGGCGAAACGGGAACAGATAACGGTAAAGTTATTGAAAGTACAACGAATCAAGTTATACATCAAAAAACAGAAAAAATACCAGATATTACTTCTAGTGTATTAATAAAAGAAGCAGTAGATACAGTCGAAAGTTATCAAGGTTTAATGAGCCTTTACGAAATGTATTATGGGATTGATTTAAGAACGAAAGATGTAGGTCCTAAGTTAGAAGAGGGAAGTTTAGATGCAATTGCGACGGATCAATCTTTGTACTACGTATTAAATAAACAAAGCTTAATTGATTTAATTTCAAATCTTGTTTCATCAAGTATTACTACAGAAATAAAGCAAGATATGTCAGGTTTAAAACAAAAAATAAACTCTTATCAACAATCTATTACTAGTGCGGATCAAAATTCTATGCTACTAGCGGAGAAATTAAATGGAACGACGCAACAAGCAACTAGTATGAATGAAAATTTAGGAGAGTATGTAAAAGGTTTAGCGAAATGGCGTGAGAATAGCTTAAAGCTAGTTGAAGAGCAGCAAGTAGTAACAACAAATCATGCTGGTGAGCAAACGGCTGTTTTATCGTTAGATTCTGGTATTAAATCATTAATGATGCAAAGTCAGTCATTGGTCGAAAGTTCGAAGCATAGTTTAGCAACTTCAGACGATGTATATAAAACATTTGATCAAATTAATGGACAAGCAAAAGAAATTCAAGACAGCGGAACGACAATTGTTTCAAAAGCTGATTTATTATTAAATGACTTTACAAAGAAAATGGAAGATGATAAATCATTCTCCAAAAACTTTACGAAAATTTTAGCGAATAGTCGTATTGGAGATCGTCAAAATGAAATGCTATATGACTTTTTAGCTAGTCCAGTTCAAAAGCAAAATGATGGAGTAATTGTAGCAGGTAATGCTTTTACACCGTACTTAATTGTATTAACTTGTTTCATTGTTGCATTATTTACAGCATACGCAATTGCGAATCAAGAAAAGAAACGAATGCAATCGGATCATTTTGAAGAGAAATTCTCATTAATTGATATGAATGTACCAACTACAGTAGTAGCTTTCGGTATATCAATTGTGGAAGGAATTAGTATAGGTATCATTTCTGGGCGTCTTTTAAAGTTCGGTCAGGATCAAAGTTTACTATGGATTGCGTTCATCACATTTATTATGATGGCGTTTGTATTGGTCTCAACCTACTTATTACGACAAATAAAAATGGTAGGAATGTTTATACTATTAGTATTTTTAAGCATGTACCTATTTTTAACTGAGGCAGTTGGAAGTAAAGTAGATCAAATGTCTTCTGTCGGAAAGATACGTCAATTCTCACCGCTTCAGTATATAGAAAGTTTTCTAAATGATTTTATTAGTGGTAAAGATACTGGGAAAGTTATTTTTGTCGTATTGTTTGTAATTGCCATTATTGGATTGGTTAGTAATCTATTTGTATGGCATAAGAAATGGGAGGAAAAAGAAGTAAATGATCAAACAATGGAGCATAGTGGCTAAGTTATCATTTCTCTCTATCCTTTTACTGTTTGTCGCGCTACCGATAAGGAGCGCGGCTGACAGTTATCTTGGTGATGATGGGAAGATTAAGTTTAAAGTGGATCGACTTGAAGAAAGCGACCAAGAAAAAAATAAAAAGGAACATAAGGAAACAGAATTAGATAAAGCATCAATTGAGTTATTTAACCAAGATATAGAAGAAGAAATTGAGAAAAAGAAAAAGAAAGAACAAAAAGATATGGAAGCTCTGCGAGATTCTCTTTTTATAAAACAAAAAGAGAATAATAGTGTTAAAGATACGAAAAATAGTTTGTTTAGCAGTGAATACATTGTCAGAAAAAGTGCAGATGAAGTAGCGAGTAATGAAACAATGAATGAAGAGCCAATTAGTATAACAATAATATTATTATTTGGCGGTGGCATTTTACTTATTTGCATCGGTATTTATACGGTTCTTCGTAAAAGTTGGAGGTAAAGCGATGGCAATACAAACACATATTAATGTCACAGTAGATTTTAATAAATGGAATGGAAATACATACGATTTGCGTATTCCGAATCACCAATCTATTAAATATTTATTGAAAAACTTATTAGATACGCTAAAGATTGATAATCATGAAGGTTCACATTTTGTAATTAAAGTGAAAAATAAGTCAATTGTTTTAACAGATAATGATCGTTTAATTGATCACCAAATAACAGATGGAGATATTTTGCAAGTTTTATAAAGAATATTTTTTACTTTTAGTTATTTGAAAATAAGTTATTACGGGTTATAAAGAAAAGGAGAAGAGGATAAACATGACGGAAAAAATAATTCAAATTGATGCAATGAACTATCAATTTCAAATAGAAAAAGAAAATTGGAAATTGGAGATGACCAAATCTCAAACACGTATAAAAGACTTCCGTCAATTCGATATAATTACGGGCGTATCATCTGAATTTGTACCATTAACAATAGAAGAAGCGGATGATATGTTTACGTTTCTATATCAAGTAGATAAAAAATTATATAAGTGGGACAATCTTAGCCGTTTTGGAAGAAATGAGAAATTAAGACTACTTCGGAATGTTGCGCAGTTTCGTAAATATTTAAATAAACGAATCACGTTCTTTTTACATCCAGACAATATAGTTTTTAATGCTAATTTAATACCAAGTATTATACATAGAGGAATTCGAGATATTGTTCCACCAACCCCGTTATCAGAAGAGCAATTTTTAACACAATATAAGTGTCTAATTATTGCTTTATTCTCCCAAAAACATAACTTTGATGATTTGTATGCTGGGTTACTAAAAGATGCAAAAGAAACAACATTTGAACAGACCGTTGCTCAAATGGAAAGCTTAGATGCATTACTGCAGTTTCTTGATGACAGCTTTGAGAAGGAACAAACAAAAACAGAGAAAAATATGCAGTTAGTACCTAAAAAAAGCTATAAATCGTTTAAATACTTAGCTTTTTCCTTCATAGCGGCGACAGTTATTTTAGCTGCTCCTTTAATATATTTCACTTTTATAAAATTTCCTTATCAAAATAAATTGTTAGAAGCAAATGCAAGTTTCATAGCAACTGATTATGACAAAGTCATTACGCAATTAAATGAAGAGGAATTTGAATCATTACCGATTGCATCTAAATATGAGTTAGCATTTGCATACATTACAGCTGAAAAACTAGGTGAAGCTCAAAAGAAATCGATTATGAAAAACATTAGTTTGAAAAGTGATGAAAAGTATTTGCTGTATTGGATGTATAACGGAAAAGGTAATTTTGATAAATCATTAGATTTAGCTAAGACACTTGATGATCCTCAGCTTATTATGTACGGCCTTGTTAAACAAATTGAATCACTGAAAAATAATCCGGATTTATCAGGAGAAGAACGTGATCAAAAGTTAAAAACATATGAGCAACAATTAGATGAATATAAAAAGAAATATGGCAATTCATCAAGCGATAAAAATTTGTCGGACACAGAGAAAAAAGAGTAAGCACTTGATGAGACAGTTGAAAAGGAGCAGTGAACACGGATGGAGCAACTATTAGTATTGACTTATGGAGACAAAATATATAAGTGCACATTACATCCAAATGAGCAATCAATAGTGTCGATTGGAAAAGAGTGGACAAATGATATTACGAATCCAAGTTTAGAACAAGAAATAGAGTTAAAGTGGAATAATGAAGTAAATGCTTGGATGGTACAGGATCAATTAATAGAATTCAATAAGGAAGTTGAGATTGGAAAAACAAGAGATGTGAGCTTGAAAATCTTTATATCTATTATTGGCACAACTAAAGTGTTTGATATCGGAACGAAACTTTCTCTTACAGTGAGTCGAAACGATTACGATGATATTTCTATTACCGGGACTAGTGTAGATTTAATGCTATCTCGCGAAACGTTGTACGATTCTTTTAAAGTGAACGTGTATGGCGGGGATGTATTTCATAATTATACGAAGTTAAAAGATAGCGTTATGTTGGAATCAGGAGACGTATTATATTTTGATGGTATTTTATTGGAGATTGGTAGTGAAGACATTCAAGTACTTTCTTCAGAAGATAAAGTGAAATCTGCGTTACCTATTTTAGTAGAATCAGAAACGAATTATCAAAGTGGTTATCCAGACTATCATCGTTCACCACGTATTATTTACCGTGAACCAGAAGAGAAAATGACAATTGCAAAGCCTTCAAGTATGCCATCAAAACCAACGGAGCATTTAGCAAGAATCATTGCACCTTCACTTGTCATGATTGTCGTAACTGTATTACTTGCTATTTTCATGAAATATGGAATGTTTATTATCGCATCGATTGCGATGACATTAGTAACAATCATTGTTTCTGTCACATCGTATATTAAAAATTTGAAGCAATATAAAGTCGACATTGTTGAACGAGATAAAAGCTATAGAGAGTATATAAAACAAAAAACGAAAGATTTACATGCAGAAAGTGAAAAACAGCGTCACGCATTACATTATCACAATCCAAATGTAGAAGTAATACGTAATATGGCAGTTCAAGTAAATCCTCGAATTTATGAAAAAACAATGTTACATCATGATTTCTTAACATTTAGCGTTGGAACAGGACAAGCTAATACGAGTTTTGAAATTCAATTTAATGAAGAAGAATTTAGTCAAACGAAAGATGAATTAATTGATATAGCACGTGAACTAAGACAGCGTTATCTATCATTGGAAGATGTACCAGTTGTAACAGATTTAATGAATGGACCAGTCGGTTATATTGGTCAACGCTCTTTAGTGTTAGAGCAATTACAATTATTAGTTGCACAAACGGCTTTATTCCATAGTTATTATGACTTGCAGTTTATTACTATTTTTCCGGAAGAAGAAAAAGAAAAATGGGATTGGATGCGCTGGTTACCTCATGGAAGTGTTCGCGATATAAATGTACGTGGATTTGTATACCATGATCGTAGCCGTGATCAAGTGTTAAATAGTTTGTATCAAATATTGAAAGAACGAAAATTAAAACTAGATGAAAAAAGTTCTACTAATGAAAAAATGTACTTTGCACCGCACTATGTCGTTCTCATTACAGATGAAAAACTAATATTAGACCATGTTGTTATGGAATTCTTTAATGATGATCCGAGTCAATTAGGTGTATCACTTGTATTTGTACAAGATGTTATGCAAAGTTTACCGGAGCATGTGAAAACGGTAATAGACATAAGAGATGCAAAACAAGGGAACATCATCTTAGAGCAAGGAGAACTTGTTAACCGTCAATTTAAACTAAATCATGTGCCAAAAGGATTCAATTTAGAAGATATTTCACGGGCATTAGCACCATTAAATCATTTGCAAAACTTAAAAAATAGTATTCCAGAAAGCGTAACATTTTTAGAAATGTACGGCGTTGAAAAAGTAAAAGAACTGAATATCACAAGTCGTTGGGAGAAAAATGCAGCGCATAAATCTTTAGCTGTACCACTTGGACTACGTGGTAAAGAAGATATCGTAAACTTAAACTTACACGAAAAAGCACACGGACCACACGGATTAATAGCAGGTACAACAGGTTCAGGTAAATCGGAAATTATACAATCGTATATTTTATCTCTAGCAGTCAATTTCCACCCGTACGAAGTAGCCTTTTTACTAATTGACTATAAAGGCGGCGGAATGGCGAATTTATTCAAAAACTTACCGCATTTATTAGGAACAATTACGAACTTAGATGGAGCACAAAGTATGAGAGCGCTCGCATCAATTAAAGCTGAATTACAGAAAAGACAACGATTATTTGGTGAAAATGATGTAAACCATATTAATCAGTATCAAAAACTGTATAAAGAAGGCTTAGTAAGTGAGCCGATGCCGCATCTATTTTTAATTAGTGATGAATTCGCAGAACTGAAGTCAGAACAACCAGAATTTATGAAAGAGTTAGTTTCAACAGCGCGTATCGGTCGTTCGCTCGGAATCCATTTAATATTAGCTACGCAAAAACCGAGTGGTGTTGTAGATGATCAAATTTGGAGTAACTCGAAATTCAAACTAGCATTAAAAGTTCAAAATACGTCAGATAGTAATGAAATTTTAAAAACACCGGATGCTGCTGAAATTACATTACCAGGACGTGCTTACTTACAAGTTGGGAATAATGAAATATATGAACTATTCCAATCAGCTTGGAGCGGAGCAGACTATGTAGAAAACAAAGAAGATAAAGAACATTTAGATGCAACGATATATGCAATAAATGATCTAGGACAATATGAAATATTAAGTGAAGATTTAAGTGGACTTGGTAGTAGTAAAGAAGTAATAAGCGTACCATCTGAACTGGATGCTGTCATTGACTACATTCACGATTACGCAGAAATAAATGAAATTGAAGCATTAGCAAGACCGTGGTTACCACCACTTCCAGAAAGCGTATATTTACAAGACTTACATGCTATTCAGTTCAAAGAAGCATGGACGAAAGAAAAGAAACCATTACAAGCAACAATTGGTCTACTAGATCAGCCTGAATTACAATCACAAAAACCATTAACATTAGATATTAGTAAAGACGGACACGTAGCGGTCTTCTCAAGTCCAGGCTACGGAAAATCAACATTCTTACAATCAGTCATTATGGATGTAGCTCGTCAGCATAGTCCGGAGCATTTGCATGTGTATTTAGTGGACCTTGGAACAAATGGTCTTCTACCTTTGAAAGGATTACCTCATGTAGCGGATACGATTACGATTGATGAATCTGAAAAATGTTTAAAGTTTGTTGAAAGATTAACTCAAGAAATGAAAAATCGTAAACGATTATTAAGTGAATATGACGTTGCAAATATTGAAATGTATGAAAAGGCAAGTGGGAAAGAAATACCACATATTATTATTGCGATCGACAATTATGATGCAGTAAAAGAAGCGAAGTTCTATGAAAGCTTTGAAATGCTAATTATGCAAATTGTCCGAGATGGTGCAAGTTTAGGAATTCATACCTTAATTAGTGCAGGGCGACAAAATGCACTTAGAATTCAATTGTACAATAATATTAAAATTCAAACTTGCCTATATATGATTGATCAAAGTGAAGTAGCTAGTATTGTAGGGAGATCTGATATAAAAGTGGAAGAAACAGCAGGAAGAGCGTTAATAAAACTAGAATCTCCTACATTATTCCAGGTTGCATTACCTACGAAAGCAGAAGATGAATTACAGCAAATTCAATTATTACAACAAGAAGCAAATGATATGGATCGAGAATGGGATGGAGAACGTCCGAAGGCAATTCCAATGATGCCAGAAGTGATTGATATTGCTACTTATCGTAAAAATAAAGACGTTACAAAAGCTCTACAAGCAGCAAGAATTCCAATGGGGCTTGATTTTACAAACGTAGAAGTTGTAGCTCATGATATTGCAGTGAATGATCATTTAATGATTTATAGTGTAGATGATAGTATGAGAAAACAAATTGTATCTAGCATCCTATCTCAATTGAATAAAGATTATTTTGAAAGTGTGACGTTGGTGGATACAGCAGAGTATAGTTTCGTTCAATATAAAGACGATGTGACGCACTACATTGTAGACGAAAATGAAATAAATATGCATGCAAAGTATTGGATGGAAGTAATTCGTGAACGAGCTCTTGAATTAGCACAAGCAAGACAAGAAGGTAGAGAAATTCCTGCATTCACAAAACAACTCATTATCATGACAAATGTTGAAGAGTTTAGTAAATTTGTTTATTTAGAAATGGAAGATGCAGCAACTTTAATTGATCTATCTCGTACAGTAGGCATTTACTTTGTATTAGCAGGTCACCACGACTACATGGACCGAAATCGTGAAGCTCTACCTATGAAAATGAGAAGTAAGCTAACAGCAGCAATTATCGCAATGCCATTAAATGATCAAAGTATCTTCAACATAAAATATATAAGCAACGAAGCGCCATTAGGTAAAGATGAAGTGTATTACTATCAAAAAGGGAACATAATGAAACTAAAAATGCCTAGAGTAACTAACGAGGTGACAGTATGAAATTAAAGAAGAAAGTTAAGGTGATGATAGTCGTGTCAATAGTGGCAAGTTTATTAAGTGGATGTGGTTTTGGGGAGACGAAGATAGAGTATGAGAGATTAGTAAAGGCGTTGGATGAAGGGGACATGAAGACTGTTATGTCTGCGAGTGATGATGGGTATGCGTATGTAACCCAAAGAGGTATATATAGTACATTTGAACAAAAGGAAGATGGAGAGCATAGTAAAACAATCTACCAAACTTCGACAGGCGTATATAATATAAAAGATAAAAGTTTATATGGGAATACAACACAAGAAATTACCTCGGAAGTAGATGATAAAAATTATAAAGAAGAAGTTAATTATAGTACAAATATTATGTATAAAAATGAAAAGGTGCAAAGTCCGGATTCAAATCTAGATGTTTCATACGTGAACTTAATTGTAGATCGTTTAAAAGGAATAGGGAAACTAAAGATAAAACCTGGAGATGATATAAAAAAGTTTGATCAACCTAATTCAGTGGGATATCGACTAACTGAATCCGAATTCCAGAGTATTATTAATGGTAAGTTAAAAATAAATTATGATGAATATGATGGATCAACAATTTCACTAAGTTTTGACTCTGCAAAAAATCCCAAACAGATATTACAATTAAGTATTGATATAGATTATAAAACAAAAAATGAAGATGGAAAAATAGTGAAAAATATGGTCCAAATAATAACATATTTTGATAAGAAACAAAATAATATTCATGATGGGAAAAAAGAATATTTAAATTATAAGGAAGATTACACAAAATAATAAATGATTAGGAGAGAGGGAGAAAATGGGTAAGGAAGTGAAACTAGATAATAAGTTAAAAATAAGTTCTGATTGGGGGAAATTAGAGCTAGCAGGTGAGGATATCTATAAATTTAAAGCTGGTAAGCCTCCATATGATAAATCAAAAATAGATAATATAACGAGATTAGAAAAAAGATTTAATGCAACAATTGTAGATCGACAAGTTGATGAGAATACAGGATTTGCTGCATACGCTTTTAAAGATAACTCTACAGGAGAAATTGTTATAACATACGTAGGAACGGAAGATGCAACGGATGCAATAACAGATGGTGAAATTGGGGGACATAATATAACTGGTGCAAATAAAATAGTGTTAGGTAATTGGGAACACGATTTTACAGTCAAACAGTATGATCAAGGAGAAGAATTTTATTTGAAGGTTAAACATGATAACCCTGCTGCCAAAATTAGTGTAACAGGGCATTCATTAGGTGGTGGTTTAGCTAATACGGTATCGTTAAGGCACCAAGAAGATAATATTGAATCATTAACATTAAATCCAGCACCTATATTAAATCGAGATGTTGATAAATTTGGTAATGGATTTGATATGAAAAATATTAGGAATGTTATTAATGAAAAGGATCCATTACATCTCGGAATAAAAATGGCGGATTTTACAATACCTGGGAGGATGTATATAATTCCAAACCAAGCATGGCATTCTTACGTTTTCTCTATGAAAGATTATGATAATAATGGCAAGTTAATATGGTTTGATAAATTACCCAGTACTAATGATACTGGAGGGGATATAATTCCAGGTTTTGTAGAGTTTACCCAATCGGCAGGTGGTTTTTATACAGGTCTTATAAATAAAAAATTTGATAGAAAAGTTTCTTTAGCGGAAGAACAAGTCGCAGGTATAGGAATAAACTTTATCATACAAGGAACACCGATTTCATCGATTTTATGGGTGGCACTTACCTATTCAGATGCTGTACAAGCTGGGAGAGAGTATAGAAAAATAAAGGGTCAAGTGACAGAAAGTATTTATAACCTCAATAAAAAGTATGAAGGACTAAAATCTCAAATTACAGCAGAAGCAATCCAATTTAGTATAATGGCTACAGTTGAAATTAAAGGAGCGGTAGATATCGCTGTAGAATGGATTGAAACAACTTTAGCGAAATGTAAGGAAAAAGTTTTAGAAGTATTAGAGTCTGTATTTAATACTGCTATAAATTTTTTAGCTGGAAGTGTTGTAGTATATTTAGCTACAAGTGAAATTTTAGAAATTGCAAAAGAAGTTGCAGCTTCTTACGTGCAAGATTTACTAGATTTGTTTAAAGGAGATTTTGTAGTTGATACAAATGTAGCTGCAATTGTATCTGAACATATATTGAGTCATCGTCACTCATTGTTAAATCTCTTTATGAATGACAACAGCAGGGGGATAAACCGTTCTTTATTAGGTGAAATTGCTAAAGATGTGAAGGAGTTATCAAAAGATTTAAAGCAATTAAACGACGATGTTTCAGAAGCGGTATTTTCTATGTTTGCAAAAGACGAAGAATTAGGAGCAGTTTCATATTATTAAAACTCCAAGTTTATAAATTTAAAAGAGAGGGGTATGAAGGTGGATTTACATACGATAATGTCAAGGGTTCATAGTACATTTCCAGCTAGTGGTGGACGAGAACAAATTATAAACGTTGTAGTGCAATTGGAAAAAGCAGCTGCATCTTTAACAGGGGAAATTAGAAGGTTAGAGAGTAGTATTGATAGTACATTACAAGGAAAAACACGTGAGGCATTTATTGACCGGATCCGTCAATTAGAGAAAAAAAGACAAAAAATAGAAGAGAAAATTAGCGTACTAAAAGGGACAGTGAATTAATATGAAAGACTATATGGATAAAGTATTACCTTTAGGCAGTGTTGTGAGATTGGGTCTTAAAGAAGAGGAAGATGTGGAGTATGTAATCACTACGAGAGGTTTATTACTTGATGAAAACACATTCTATGATTATGGCGGAGTGTTGCATCCAGTGGGTTTAACCGGAGAGACATATAAATTATTTAATCACGCGGATATTGCAGAGGTTAAATTTGAAGGGTATCGAAATAAAATTGAAGGTCAATTTGCAGCTAAATTTAAAATGTGGCGAAATGAGTTTGTTGAAAAAGTAATTGAAAAAAATAAAAAGAAACAACAAGCACAAGAGTTAGAAATAAAGAGAAAAAAATAAACTTAAAAGGAAATAAGCTTTCCTCTTCCAAAATGGAAAGAGGAAAGCTTATTTTGATTGAATAAGGGTGTCAGTATGAAGTTCAAGAAGAAAGCTAAGATGATGATAGTTCTGTCAATAGTATTAAGTTTGTTAAGTGGATGTGGTTTTGGGGAGACGAAGATAGAGTATGAGAGATTAGTAAAGGCATTGGATGAAGGTGATATGAAGACGGTTATGTCTGCGAGTGATGAAGGGTATGCGTATGTGAAAGAAGAGGTTAGGGATAGTACTTTTATTGAGGATAATAATAAGCAAATAGGAGTAGTTTATCAAACAACGCAAGGTATTTATAGCATTAAAGATAATATTCTTTTTGGTGAGACACAAAAGAAAGTCAATACTCCAGTTGAGGATGAAAAACATAGTGACAACCCACAATATAAAGAAGAATTTGTATTCAAGTCAGATATAAGATACGAAAATGGACAGCTAGAAGCTTCAAATCGAGGGAAAGATATGTCTAATATAAAATTAATGCTCAATAGAGTGCAAGGAATAAATGAATTGAAACCAAATGTGAATAAAAAAAGCTTCAGCCAACCAACTACGATAAGCTATAATTTATCAGAAACTCAATTTAAAGAGATATTTAATGGGAATTTAGAATTAAAGTATGAGAAGTTTAGTTATGCAACACTACTAATTGAATTTAATTCTGCTAAGGATACAAAGGAAAATCCGATGAAAATAACAGAGATAACAATTTCGATAGGCTATAAACAAAGAAATGAAGAAAATAATATGATTAGGCATGATCAAGAAATAACAACATATTTACGTAATAAAGAAGAAAATAATCGGAAATCAAAAAAAGATTATTTACAATATGAAAAGAAATTTAAAGAAAGCCATTAATATATATAAGGGGGAGAATATGGCGAACGAGGAAGATTATAAATTAAGTAGTGATGTAGTAAAATTAAGATTATCGGCAAGAGATATTTATGATTATAATGCACAAGAAAAAATATAATAATTCTGATCCAATAATAAATAAATAGAAATTACAAGAAAACTTTAATGCTAATCTTATAGTTTCTGATGATATTCATTCAGTAACTGGATTTGGGGCATATGCTTTAGAGGATAGAAACACGTATGAAATTTTCATTGTATACGTTGGAAACCAACCGAGCCAAATAGGCTATTTGCAACCGATGGAGCAATTTGGCTGCATAATTTAACTAATTCACCTATATTGGGGTCATTAGCGGAATTTCAGTATAGTCAAGCAGAAAAATTTTATGAAAAAGTCAAGGCGGGTAATAAAGGAAAGAAGATAACTTTACTAGGGCACTCTTTAGGTGGCGGAGCAGCGAATACAGTTGCATTAAGACATCAAGAAGATAATATAAACGTATTAGCTTTAAATCCTGCGCCTGTTTTAAATAAGGATGTGGTTAAGTACGTATACGGGACCAATATGAAGAATTGCCGCAATCTTATAAATGAATATGGTCCTTTGGATGGCGCCATTAAAGCCACAGATTTTGTAATACCTGGACAGGTTTATAAAATGGAAATGGGGATATTTCGGTATTTTTATAGTTAGAAAAAAGTTATTCTAAAAGGAGTAAGTTGGGTGAATCATAGACGTAAGAAAAAGAAACCGAAACAAATAAGAAAAGAAGCTGTTCAGATAAAACCGATAGTAGAAGAAAAACCACTAAAGAAGAGTAGCAACAAGTTGGTCGATATTCTCCTAGGTATTCTTCTTTTTCCAATTCTTATATGGGCTGTCTTGGAAGGTTGTACAACACAAGTAAGCAAAGGGAAGACTTTCCTTATTATCGTTTTCTTTCTCTTAATTACAATAGGGTTATCTATGATAGGAAACAAATAAGGGGGAGTTCAGATGTTTAAGAAGAAGGAGAAAAAAAACATTTACGTTAGATTGGTAAACACACAAGGGGAAATCATTCGAGAGTTTAATTGTACAGAAAAAGACTTGCGAAAAGTAAAAGAAAATGATACTGAAATTCGTTTGGTTGTAGATAACTCATATGAGATGGTAGCAACCGATGAACAACTAGAAAAACTAGCAAGAGCTGAAGCAGAAATCGAAGCGGAAGTTAAGGCATGGGAAGATGCTTTAAATGAGAGTTTGGATGAACGCGAAGAAAGAGAAGCGAGACAGAAGGAATTGAAAGAAAAGAATAAATGGAGTACAAAGAAGAAAGTAATCGTATTTGGACTGATATTCTTTGTATTTATTGGATTACCTATTATCGAAGGGTATCAAAATAGTAAACTAGTTGAAGAAGGTACATCATTACATGCAGAAATTGTAGGTAGGCATGTAGAGAAGGAATTCATGTTTACACACCCCACATTAGTAGTTGAGGTAGATGGTAAAAAGCATAATGTATGGGTAAGTGAAGAGACATATAACGGAGCAGAGTGGTTAGGTAGACTAAAAGTCATCAAAACAAAAGATGGTAAAGTTGAGAAAGACCCTAGATATGAGGGTGAAGACTTAATTACGAGTTATTAAGCAGTAGGTTTTTAATATTCGCTTCTCTCAAATTAAATAACATTATTATTTGCAAAAATCGAATCCATTAAAATAAAAACAAATTTAAAATAACTGTAATAACCTCCTAGCATATTGTTGATGGGAGGTTATCACCTTTCTGAAGATAAAATTAAAGAGCTTTATTATCTCGATATAATTGTGATGACAGTAATGTTTTTACTAAGTGAGTGCAGTTTCGGGGGAAACAAAAATAGAGTATGAGGGATATGCTTAAGTGAAAGAGAGAAGAATATTTAGAGCTTTTGAGGAGAAAGAAGGCTATTTGAACTATCAAAAGTATTCTGATTATGTACGGTAATTAATATAGAGATAATATTATCTGAATATAGTTACACAAAGATGAATGTACTTAAAAAGTTAGGAATGTAATGGGATTTTAGTGAATGAAAATTATTTAAACTGTATAGAAGGTGAAAAGTCAGGATGTGGAATATAAAAGAGGAAGATTTAGAAGCATTTCGGATGACATGCAGAAGGCGTTTAAGTCTTGAAGGTGCGACGGGATTTATGCTCGGAACGATATTTTATACTTCATTATTTATGGTTATTATTTTTATAGGAGGAATAGATTATTATACTACCTTGTTTGATAAGGTAATTGTTAGGATTGAATTAGTGTTATATGGTTTGCAAGTAATGTTTTTAATTCTATATTTATTCCCTAAAGCTCGTTATAAATTTCAAAAATTACAAACGCTCGTTATATTATTATATGCATTTCAACTTGGAACTATCGGATGCACGTTATTTGTTCTTTCTGGAATGATTGAGCATTCAATTGATCTCAATACACGTGTTTATGTAGGTCTATTAGTATTAGGTGGAATTATTGTTCATATTGTGACAACAGTTGATACATTTAAACAAGCAAGCGAAGGTGCATTTAGTAGTGGGGACAAATCAGATTCGTTTTTTAGTAAAACAAAGGGACATGTTATACAAGGTGCTGTAATTTATGTGTTAATTCTTCTTGTTTTGATTTATATAAATAATAATTACTCATTAAACACAATGTTTGGTTATGTTATGTGTAATGTTGTTATGTATGCAGTAGCCATTGGAGCGGCAGAATTCCAACTATTGGCGTACTGTAGATTTAAATTCAAGTCATTTAATATTTCATGGGAAGAGAATGAGAGAATGCGAAAGCGAAATACAAAATCTAAAACGAAAAGTAAATAAGGGTGAAATGTATTACTTTCCAAAAAGGAACATAATGAACTTAAAAATGCCTAGAGAAATCAACGGGGTGTCAGTATGAAGTTAAAGAAGAAAGCCAAGATGATGATAGTTCTGTCAATAATAGCAAATTTATTAAGTGGATGTGGTTTTGGGGAGACGAAGATAGAGTATGAGAGATTAGTAAAGGCATTGGATGAAGGTGATATGAAGACGGCTATGTCTGCGAGTGATGATGGGTATGCTTATGTGAAAGAAGAGGTTAGGGATAGCACGTTTGGGGCGGAAAATGATAATCGCATTAGCGTTGTATATCAAACAACAGGAGGAGTATACAATATTAAAGAAAAAAAGTTCTATGGAACAACTTTGCAAGAAATTGCTAGTTCATTAAATAGTGAGCAAAAAAAAGAAGAGATTGTATATAGAACTAGTATTAAATATGAAGATAATCAATCAAAAAGTCCAGATCAAAATTTGGATGTTTCGAATGTTCGATTTATATTTAATAGATTAAAGGGAATAGATAGTTTAAGACCAAAAAAAGATAAAAAAAGATTTAGTGAGTCATCCAAGGTAACATATTACTTAACTGAATCGGAATTTCAAGAAATAATTAATAATAAGTTAAAGGTGGACTACGATAAATTTGATGAAGCAATATTATTAATGGAATTTAGTTCGGCGAAAGATTCAAAAGAAAATCCAATGGAATTCACTACAATAAGCATCACAATGGGATATGAAAAAAAGAATAAAGAAGGCCGATTAATAAGGCATGATCAAAAAATAGCAATCTATTTAAATACTAAAGAAGATAACGATAAAGCTTCTAAAACCCGATATGAGGAGTATAAAAAACAATATTTGAATAATAAGTAATGTATAAAATAAGGGGAAAGGTGTAGTTATGGCATGAGTAAAAGGTTAGTTAAAAAAATAGTTATTGTAATGACAGTAACGTTTTTACTAAGCGCGTGCAGTTTCGGGGAAAAAATAGAGTATGAGAGATTAGTAAAGGCATTGGATGAAGGTGATATGAAAACGGTTATGTCTGCGAGTGATGATGGATATGCATATGTGAAAGAAGAGACTAGCGACAGTACTTATGAAGAAAAAGAAGATGGTGAACATAGCAGGATAATATATCAAACAACCCATGGAGTATATAATGTGAAAGAAGACGACTTATATGGGAAAACAACTCAAAAGGTTGTTACTGATATAAAAAATGATAAAAACGTTGGTAGTAATCAAAATTACAAAAAAGAAACGGTCTATAGTACAAATTTAAAAAATGAAAAATCCCGTTCAGTAGCCCAGGATCAAGCTATGAATGTTTCATATGTAAAATTAATGTTTAGAGGATTAAATGAACTTAGTAAATTGAAACCGAGTGAAGATACAAAAAGATCTAGTGAACCGAGCATAATAAGCTATGATTTAACTGAATTACAGTTTAAAAACATCATGAATGATAAGTTGAATTTAAAATATGATAAATTTGATTCTGCAATATTGATGATTGAATTTAATACGCCTAATAATACAAAAGAAAATCAAATGAGAATAACACAAATAACAATATCGGTAAATTATGAAGAAAGAAAAGAAGATAAGCTTATAAAACGCAATCAAGAAATTTCAACATATTATCATACCAGAGAAGATAATAATCAAAGTGCCAAAAAAGAATATGTAAATTATGAAAAAGAGTATATAAATCAAAAATAATATATTTTGATTGAATTTTGAGAACGGTAAATGTTGTGAAGATATGAGTAAAGGGGTAGTAAAAAATAGTTATTGTGATAACAGTTATGTTTTACTGAGCGCGTATAGTTTTGGTAAATCAAAATAGAGTATGAGAGTCTAATAAAGGCATTGGATGAAGGTGACAAGAAGACGGTTATACTTAATTGAAAGAAGAATATTTGGAACTTTTGAGGAAAAAGAACACTACTTGAACCATCAAAAGGCATTCTGATTAGATGATTATGGTAAGTAATATGGTAATAATATACCTAAAAGATTATGTGAATTTAGTTGTACAAAGATTTATGTACTTAAAAATGTTAAGAATGTAATGGGATTTTAGTGAATGAAAATTATTTAAACTGTATAGAAGGTGAAAAACTGAATGTGGAACATAAAAGAAGAAGATTTAGACAAGTTTCGAATGACATGTCAAGGTCGTTTAAGTTCTGAAGGTGCTACGGGATTTATGCTTGGAACAATATTTTATATTTCGATATTTATGTTTGTTATTTTTGTAGGGGATTTGAATTACTACAACAATTTTTTTGATAGAACTATTGTTAAAACTGAAATTGTGTTATTTAGTATTCAAATTATATTTTTAATTATATATCTATTTCCGAAAGCATGTTATAAATTTCAAAAGTTACAAACGCTCGTTATATTAGTATATGCGTTTCAGCTTGGAACGATATTATTTGTAGTTTCGATTGTCTCTGAAATGGCTGACAATTCAACTGGTAGGATGTATACTGGGCTACTATTTGTAGGGGCAGTTATTATTCATATTGTAGCAACGCTAGATACATTTAAACAAGCAAGTGAAGGTGCGTTTAGTAGTGGTGAAAGATCCACCTCTTTTTTTAGTAAGACAAAAGGAGCTATGATTAAGGGGGCTATAATATATGTATTAATACTACTTATTTTGATGTATTTTCAAAATGATTATTCAATTGATTTTTTTGTTATGTATGGAGTAGGAACTGTTTTACTGTATACAGTAGCCATTGGAGCGGCAGAATTCCAACTATTGGCGTACTGTAGATTTAAATTCAAGTCATTTAATATGTCATGGGAAGAGAATGAGAGAATGCGTGGGAGAATTCGAAAACAAAATAAGAAATTCAAAACGAAAAATAAATAATATATTAATAGAACTTTAGTGTTTGAAAAATAATTGAAACGTATAGAAGGTGAAGAGCCAGGATGTGGAATATAAAAGAAGAAGATTTAGATAAGTTTAGGATGACATGTAATGATCGTTTAAGTCCTGAGGGTGCTACAGGATTTATGTTTGGAGGAATACTATTTAGTTCAATAACCATTTTTTCTATTGTTTTATCAGCCGGGTGGGATTACTGCATGCTTCTCTTTAATATAGGAATTGTTAAGTTAGAAGTATTCTTATATATTATACAAATAATTCTTTTCGTCATTTATTCATTTCCGATAGCTCAATTTAAATTTCAAAAACTACAAACCCTTGTCGTATTATTATGTTCATTCCAATTGGCAACAATAGCTCCTATTGCTTTGACTGTTACTAAAATGGCTAATAATTCAATTGATTGGATTACAATAATGTATGTGGGTTTATTGCTTTTAGGAGCAGTGATTTTTCATATTTTGACAACAATTGATACGTTTAAACAAGCGAGTGAAGGTGCGTTTAGTATGGATGAAAGGTCTACTTCTTTCTTTAGTAAAACAAAAGGAAAGATGATGAAGTGGGCTACACTATACGCAGTAACTATTCTTATTTTGATATATTTTCATAATGATTATGGGTTTGATGATTTATTTATGTATATAGTAGGGACCTTTTTAATGTATACGATAGCCATAGGTGCAGCTGAATTTCAGCTATTAGCATATTGCAGGTTTAAATTTCCATCATTTAATAAAACGTGGGAGCAACATAAAAGAGAAACTCCAAGATATCAAAAGAAAAATAAAAAAAGTAAATCGAAACGTAAGGCATAAAAAAGTGAGTGTTGTAAGTTTTGATGATAGAAAAGTAATAATTTACAGGAGAGTATTTTAACTTCTAAAAGAAAATTTAATTATGTAAGGTGATTAAAGTGATTAGAAGGTTATCTGATCGAAAATGTAGAGTGGGTAGTGTGATAATGAAATGAACAAAAAAAAGGGTTTCTAAAATAATTCCGATCATAATAGCAATCAGCCTACTACAAGCATGTAGTTTTTTTGAAGAAAAGATAGAGTATGAGCCATTTGTTAAGGCATTGGATGAAGGGGATATGAAAAAGGTTATGTCTGCGAGTGATGATGGGTATGCTTTTGTGGAACAAAGAGGCATATATAGTACATATGAACAAAAAGAAGATGGAGAACATAGAAATACAATCTATCAAACTTCGGAAGGAATATATAATACGAAAGATAAAAGTTTATATGGAAACACAACACAAGAAGTTACTTCAGCAGTAGACAGCAAAGATAATAAAGAAGAAGTTGTTTATCGTACCAATATTATGTATAAAAATGGACAGGTACAAAGTCCGGAATCGAATCTGGATGTTTCATATGTGAACTTAATTGTAGATCGTTTAAAAGGAATAGGGAAACTAAAGATGAAGCCCGGAGATGATATAAAAAAGTTTGATCAACCTAGTACAGTTGGATATAAACTAAATGAATCAGAGTTTCAGAGTATTGTTAATGATGAGTTGAAAATACAATATGATGAATATGATGGTGGATCCATTGTACTGCATATAGATTCTAAAGATGGTTCAGAGCAGATATTGGAGGTAAGTATTGTAATAAATTATAAGAAGCGAAATGATGAAGGTAAGTTAGTAGAATATATATCACAAATACATACATCTTTTGATAGTCACCAAGGTAATAATCAGGATGCGAGACAGGAATATATTGATTTTAAAGCAAAGTATAATAAGAAGCAGTAATATTAAGAAGGGCATTTGCACGTAAAGATAATAGTGACATAAGTGTGATAAATCTTTCATAAATATTTCTATTTGTAGCGGAAAGAATTTGAGAATAAACAGGTAGCCCCAATTGCTGGAGTAGATGCAACAATTGGGGCGTTTATCCCGCTTTAATGGGCAGTAAGACCCCCACCTCAAAATGCAGCGAAAGCAAAGAAGTTAGGTGGGGGATCAACTGCCCATAAAAGTCCGATTGGTTTAACTAATAATCAGTGGGGGATGGAGAAAACCCCCCACTGATTAAAGTTTCACTTTATCTGTCTAAATTTAGTTTGAATGCATACCATTTTTTAGTTAGAGTCCTCGCTCCTCAAGTAGTTTCTTCATAATAACGGTGTGAAGTTTTTGTGTAATCGGCTTTTATTGCTAAGTTACAACTATTTCCTCTTATAGAGTACTTCTTATTATCGATACATCGTCCACATTCCAATGTCTTTAAATCCTAGTCGTTTATAAATTCGTCCAGCAGCTGGATTGTTATAAAATAAACAAAGTGTTCGGCCTTCTTTCGTAAAGTCTTGGATCATTTTTTGTAATATGAGTGAAGCGTAGCCATTTCCGCGATAATTCGGGTGTGTACATACACCAACTACCATAGCGGATAATGAATTTTCAGCGGAAGTAGAGGCGGATGCGAAGCCTGATGAGGTTTTATCTATGAGTGACCACTCTTTTAGTTATTCGTTTAGGAAAATTATAGAGGTTACAGACTTGTGAGTCAATAACTATCAGAGGTAAATTATTCAGGGGACACTTGTGAGGTAGGAAAGAAAGCTGAACTAATGGATTTACCCAGCTCGTGTATGAATTGGTAAGTAGAGAGATGGATTATGTAGTCAATCTCTTTTGTTTTATCCTCAGAAGGTATAACTTGAGTAAAGGCTGTCAATTTAGTACTAATTAGTGAACTGGATAGTCTGGCTAGGGGGGACTCAGAGTTGGGAATTATAATTTGTTTAGTTAAGATATGTTATAATAGAATAGAAGAATAATTTGATGAAAGGAGGGGATTGAGATAAATACTGACCGACTGTTGAGTGAGCGTAAAAGTAAACTTGAATACAGAAAAGCAAGTTTAAAGAAACTGATTATTGATAGGAAGAATAAAAATAGACTTTATTTAGTTTTTGGTGTTATATGTACCTGTGCACTTGTTTATTTGTTATATAGAGCAGGGGATTATCGCAAGGAAAATAGTTTAGGAATATTAACAGAACCATTTTTAGCTATCATAACAATAGGGATTACATTAATGGTTCTGCATTTTTGTACTCAACCTTTAAGAAGACCATCGAATCAGTATATAACTGAACTACAGGAAGTGGAGAACGAGTTAGATCTATTAAGTACTTCTTACTCATCATTAGAAGAGAGATCGGAAAAGCTTTTTAAGCATCATCATCTTGAATTGAAGAGATACTATGATGAGAACCTAAAACAAAGTTCATGGATATTTGTTGTCGGTATAGCATGTATATTAATTGGTTTTGCAATAATTGGAATAACTTTGTACTTTTTAATGATTAACAGCTCCAACGAGCTAGAAAATAAGATAATTGTAGCCTCAGTAGGTGCGATAGGAGCTATACTTTCTAACTTTATTGCTGTAATTTACTTAAAGATGCATTCTGAGGCTGTCAAATCACTAACAGAGTTTCATAATCGATTTGTAAACACTCATCATTTCTACTTTAGTAACTTCTTAGTATCTAAAATACAGAATGAGGACAAGAGAGAAGATGCATTTGTTGAGCTAGCCTTAAAGATTAATGGTATTTCTCCAAAGGCTCCAGCTCAGGGGGAAGAAAATAAATAGGTATTACCTAAACACTGTTTGAATCTAAGCGGTGTTTTTCTTTGGAGTTAGACTAAAGGAGATAACTATATAGTTCATCTCTATCTGCTTTATTTTGAGAATGTATAACTTATAGATGGGACTAGAGAGGGGGAGCTCTTGAGGTTTGTCTGAAAAGGCGTGTAGTAGTTTTTCAGGAGTTTAATATTTAGTTTTGTATATTATATAAAACGAATTAGCAATTTGATAAAATAAACTTTAGAGTTAGAATCATTAGAAAAGAAGGTGGGAAAGGTGACTTATCCTTTTGAACAGCAAGTACATATAGATGGACAATTTTCTTCAGAGGTTTTTAGTATAAAGTTTTATGGTGGAATTACTACCTTTGTGGGACCAAATGGTTCAGGTAAATCTCAAGTTTTACGAAGATTAAAAGACAGCTTTGGAGTGGCATTTTCAGATAGAAAAGTAAGGTTGTTAACAGCGGGAAGACTTTCAAAGGTTGAAGATTTTCGCGCAAATCATGATGGTGTAAGTAGTTACATGCTTCATAACGATAGGGCAGCGTTTGGTGGATTAAACTATAGAGAAAATCGACACGCAGCAGAAGGTGCTATAGGAGACTTTCACACATTAAGCTTGAGACACGATATACGTATAAAAGTAAGTGAGAGATTAAGCACACTTTTTAATCGGAAAATCTTTATTGAGTGGGATGCAGGAGAGTTGAAAATAAAGTTTAGTACAATAGAGGGAGAACCTTACTCAGTTGCAAGGGAAGCAAGTGGTCTTCTGCATTTGGTAACAATTCTTTCTGCGCTTTATGATGATGAAGTTGGTGTACTGCTATTAGATGAACCTGAAATTTCATTACATCCACAATTGCAGGCATTTTTATTTCAAGAGATAAAAAAGGTTGCTGGAGATCCTCAGGACAAATCAAAAAAAATGATTATCTTGGCAACCCACTCGACAGAGTTTGTAAATCTTTTAGTGCCAGAAGATTTAACGAGAATTGTATTTTTTGAAAATACGATGACAAAGCCAGTTCAAATTGATCCTGAAGCTGGTGAACTCCAAAGTAGAAAAGTAAGAGAACTACTTACCAGACTAGGGCAAGCACATAAATCTGCGCTCTTCAGTTTAAAACCATTACTAGTAGAAGGGCCAAGTGACGTTCTTATCTGTAATGCATTAAATCAGCATCTGCAAATATTTTTAGAGGCAGGAGGTTCGCAGTTAGTCCCTATTATTGGAAAAGGTGAGATTCCAAGTGTAATAAAATTAATGAGGTTAATAGGGAAAAAACCAGTTGTAATAACTGATTTGGATACTGTAGCTGATGATATTGCATCTATTGATATATTCGCTAATGATGAGCAGGTGATTAAAACAATACAAAAAATGGGACATGTTGATTTTAGGACATTCTCAAGGAATATTCATGACCGCTTTACAACAGTAATTGATGAGCATTGGGAGGACATACGTCCATTGGCAGAGAGGCATTCTTATTGGGTTAACCATGGTGGTAAAAAAGATATGGAAATTGCTAAGAGAAGGGCAGGAATGGCAACGCTATTTATCAGCAATGATGAAGAGCTTAGTGGACTTAATAATGGGGATATTTTATGTGGCATAAAGCAAATGCTAACTTCTTTATTTGATATATTAGAACTGTCAGGTTGTTTTGTATTAAGAAAAGGTACTATTGAAAACTACTACTTGTTAGCGTCACAGGTTACAGAGGGGAAACCAACTGCAGCTGTTGAGGAGATTGAATTCATCATATCACAGCCAAAAGAGTATATAGAAACTGCATATGCTGATTTAGTTAGGGGGCTTAAATATGCAGCAACTCACAAGGAAATTGATGAAGGTAATGCTGTAATCAATTATTTACTATCAGTTATAACACCGTTACTTAATAGTATTGATGATATATCAACATCTGCTGGGTTACAATCAGAAGCTCGAAAATATGTTGGGGAGATTGCTGACATATTCAAGTTTTCTAAAATAGAGATTGATGGGATTAAAAATATCCGAGTTGAGCTGGGAAGTAATATCTTAGAGGTTAGTGGACTACCTATTGATTTTCCAAAAGGAGGAAATCCGATAGATATAGCTAATAGGAAGTTTCAAAGATAATAAGTGAAACCTGCTTTAAAGTGGATTTTTGAGTATTATCTAATCAGACCCATATCTTATTAAATAAGAAAGTCCAATTGGAATATCTTTAGATCACCTATAAAGTGACCTAGGAGTTATTCTAGTTGGCTTTTTTACTTGCAAGGTTCTTATTACATGATTTTCTCCTCCTGTTCTTTAACTACTCTGAGAGGTAAAACCTCCACCTCGATGCGGTACTTGTTGGGATATCCAAGTTAGGAACTATAAGGTCATATGAACCTGAAAGTGATTACCCTTGAGTCAGCCTACTAGTACCCCTCCAGAGTATGCCTCCTCGCCACTACCCACAGAGTACGACTACAGAGGTGAACCTACGGGGGAGTGCATAACCAACGGAGGCAGAAACCCTATAGCCATGCTAGTTAGCGCCACCTCACAGTGAATACGACTGAGTAGATATACACTAGGGGAATACCTGTAGAGACCGCAACCTCATACAGTAATTTATTCAAAAGACTAATGAAAGCACAATCAGCGTAGATGTACCAAGGAGGTAGATACCCTAGAGTATACCTATAGAGCTGCACCTGTAGTTTACATAATCAATCTTATAGGTAGTAACTATCGTAGTTGCAACTGTAAGAAAGCGAGGTAACCGAACTCTAAAGAGTGAACTCATGAGCCTGCTTCTGTGCATACCTACAGAGTGGTGATGCTATGCTACTAACCTACTTTATATAGGTGCGCCTCTGTATGAGCCTCCTAGACGCCTTGAACAGTACGCTGTGCAGTGTGTACTGTTGAAGTGGATATGCGTCCTACCTGCAGAGTACACCTTGTGTAGCCCTGCTGCTGTTTGTACCACTATTAGCTATGCGTATACCTATGAGTACACCTGTGTGTTAGGTCTAGCGAGGCAGGCATAGAGTGTATACTGTTTAGTCCTCGTCCTCATATAGACCTTTGATTAATGAATGAAAGTACGAGGGCTAATGGAGGTAGCTAATTAGGCTGAGCTCTTAGCCTTGCTGAACGTATAGTAACGGTAGCCGAACTCTTAGGGTTGATCCACCTAGCTTACTTCACCAGTACAACTTACAGTGGTACTCATACAGACATACTTGTTAAACACTCCAGATTGACCTGTATGAGACGGTAGCTATATAAGTAGTGTTATCATCTCTCCAGTGTAGCTACAGAGGGCGAACCTCAATAGATGCCAACTCCTATTGTTCTTGAATCAACCAATGAAAGTAAGGCACTATCCTATACAGTCCACTGTCACGAAAGTACACCGCCTCACTGGACACCCCCCCGAAAGTACACACTCTGAAAGTAAGGCAACTCCGAAAGTGAAAGCACTATGAGACAGCAAGAGAGGAGAGCCACCTCACTCATAGGTACAGTATAACACTGCCTCCTCAGTGTACAGCTACAGTGCTGCTATCTCGTCAGTGTATCCTACAGTGTATGTACTGTATGGCCTTGCCTACTAGGATACACACGAGATAGTATACGTTGCTATGTAGTGTGGCTAAGAGGGCGCCTTATGTTTGTGTTGTGTTACTAGTGCCTTGCCTCCTCAGTGTGATCCTGCTAGGCGTGTCTAAGGGTGTGCGCCTCCACAGTGTAGACTAAGGAGCAGCACTATGAGCCATCCAGCTCAGTAGCCACCGTCCTTACCAGCCACCACTTACCAAGGGGGTACCCCACATTTTAGGAGGCATAGGGGTGTACGTACGTACGCACCTAAACTTATGTAGGAGAAATCATATAGGAAAATCGGCTCCTGAGACAGCACCTCCTCAGACCTGTCATCCACGAGTACGCCTACAGAGTTTCCACCTCCCCAGAAAAATAAAATTTAGAGTCGGGACATCGAGGCTACCTCACCAGTATTACCTAGGTATGACCTATATTCAGAATATACGAATACTATTGTTTGTCACCTAGAGACGGCTTACAATGATAACTATAGAGGAGGGATAAATATGTTCACAAACATTGAGTCACCACTCGGAAGTATTCGTACCTACGAGGTTGACGGTCTCAAGTGGTTCGTTGCTAAAGATATTCTAATGGATGCTATTGGATATAGAAACATGACAGACCTATTCACTAAGGTAGACAAGGAAGAGAAGAATAAAATTCCGTCATCTGGCGGGTACAAACTTACAGTGTTAACCTCGGAAGGGTTAAGGCAATTCTTTGATAGGACGATCTCTAGTAAAGAGCAATTCAATACTATGAAGGAGTGGGCTATTGAGCAAGGATATATTCCAAAAGAAGTGAACAGGTCAGTTGTTACAAATATGCCATCTCTAGGTGATACATTTGATAACTCTGAGTTTGAAAGTAAACGAGATAGACCTCAAACCTTAGAAGGAAATTTCTATAGCTCAATTACCAAGTCATATGTAAATGGACTAGTATTGTGTGGGTTATCGTTTAATTTACTGCTGATAAAGCTACCAGTTATTAGCTCTAAATAAAAAGTTAGGTTTAGCTCTATTATAACTACTGGTCGTGGTGCCTCCTCAGTTTTACTAAAAGTCATACTCAACATTCGCTTCCGGTAGTTATCCTTCTACAGTTTTCCGCCTCAGTAGATCCAACTCTAAAAGGTTAAAAACATAAAGACCTTCTGAGCAGACGCCTATGAGAACGTAGTAATAATAAAGGAGTAGACCTCCTTAGCCTAACTCCTTATGTGTAAATCCCTCTAAGGCAATTATTCTTTATCGTGTTTGTTCCACAAATCCAACTTGCTATATTCAAATCGCAGCATAGCAAAATCTATATTTCCTTCCCCTTTGTAAATTATAGTTTCTATGTAGTCCTCCTCTTTGTAGAGTTCACCTACACCGCCAATCAACTGAGCTACTTCCTCACGAGTCATATCATCTTCAAGTGCTTCAAACTCTCCCTCGTTTATGTACCCCTGAGATGGCTTGTAGTCCTCAAATGGTACCTTCGTCGCAACTTCTTCTTCCTGTGAGCAGGCAGCTAATAAGCCGATACTTATAAATAATGCTCCTAATCCAAAGTGTTTAACCATATAACATCCCCCTTGGTTTATTATATTCGTTCTCATAGTTGTCCTATCAATATCACTTATTAGACGTACTCTATAAGTCCCTTACAAGACCAGCTTTAACAGTGAAAATCAACGACCTCCCTTTAAAATAATTCCAAAAGATTACTTATACATCGTTCTCTATTAGTTTTCCATCTCATTAGAGCGCTATTGCTATTAAACTAATGAGTTTAGATCTGATAGTTAACTAATCAGAGTAACTCCTTGAGAAAAAATAAAGGACTACTGAGGAAGCCTAAAGAGAAGTGCTAACTGGTAAACCAATAATTATAACTCTTTAGTTACTCTAATTAGTTATCCTTCTCTATGTTTTAGGTATTTAAATATTTAAAAACAAAAGGACTATAGTGAGGTAGCCAATTAGTTAAATCTCTAGAGTAAGTCTTTAACGTTTCTTCTTCTCGTTATCGAGATAGACAAGCCTTTAAAGTTATTCTCTAGAGTACCTATCTCATTAGGTCTTTTTATTTTTTTTAATGAGTTGGAACTAATTGTGTATTACTCCTATAGTACTCTCGATAGGTATTCTTCAGAGGTTTTGTATTTATGTTTTGAGAAGTTAAGGACTAGTAGAGACAGCTGATTAAGTGTATACCATGGAGTCAGCTTATAAAGTTTGCCTCCAGGCAATAATAACTATTCGAATAGCAATATGAGGTGGAAGCCCCCTATAAGATATAAGAGGATGTTTAACCCTGGAACAAGGTTAGTCCTTAGAGCCGCAAGGGATTGTGTCGAAATGACATGTTCACTTTTATGTGCAAAAAGGGACTAACATGTTCACTTTCATGTGCATACTTTTTTGGAGATTACTTTTGTGAGATAGCAAACTGTATGTATTTAACCTGCAAGGGTGTCCTCTAGTGCTGGCGATCTCTACAGGTATATCTTGTGTCTTATTTTGAAACGTAATTCAATAGTAGGAGTTAACTAAGGGAGAGTAGTACAAACCCCCTACTTTATATATGAGATTGAAATAAAGGATGAGGGGTGTAAATCTACTATATCTATAGGGAAACAAAAGAGGTATACGGTACAGCTACTATATTAGTAGAAGTGAAAAGGACTACCTTGTACCTACTTTATATATGAGAGGGAAAACAATAGCAACTTTTATCTACTATATCTATAGATCCCCTAAGAGAAGTAAAAAAAAGCACAGGCTAAGTACTATAGTATGAGGGCATAAAAGAGGGGAGATCTATACAAGTTAACCTTTTGAGATGAGATACACTCACGACATTGCTACTCTATATATGAAGCAATTAAAAGAGTTGTTGCTCTGAAGTCATTTCTTCCCCTTTGAAGTGGTGGCTTGTGAGGAGCAACTCTTTACTGCGCACCTCTAAAGCGTTGCTCATTATTCATTAACAACTCTCCAGTTATATATAGCTAGTTCGGCTTGTCACCGAGCTGGCTCCCTTTTTACTCAAAGGGTATCTGGAGGAATATTATAACCAAGACAACTACAAAGAATCACCACATATAAAATAACCTATGAGGAGGAAAAGAAATGGAACACTATGTTGACTTAGAAGGTCTACTACAGAAGCACCGAATTACATTAGCTGATCTATCGAGACGGACAGGCATTGAAAGACCTAACCTGACTCGTATTAAGAGAAATCAGACAGCTACTCTAGGTAGTATCAGTCGAATTGCTCAAGCGTTAAACATCAAAGATATTAACGAAATAATAAAAGCTCGATAGTACCAAAGGGAGCTAGGTAGACAAAGCCAAGGAGAGGATGACCAATGAAGAGGAAAATTAAAGCGATGCAATTCAAACAGGAGTATCGCTTACTCAAGTTAGCCTACGAGTCAAAACTAAGAGATTTAAAACTGGACATTCACTTGAAGTCAATCACTAAGGAGGTAGCTAAATGAAGAAATATCTAGAGTATACTATTCGAATGAAATTCACAGGAACTAGCACGATACTCAAGAGATATCAGTTATCTCAGGTAGGAGACGGAAAGTTGGACAAACATGTAGCACTAGTTAGTAAGGTCTACAGTGGCATATACAACACAGACTCAACGCGGCTCGTTAGTATCACTTGCACAGAGATAACTGAGGAACGATACAACGAACGTAAAAGTAAACTGGAGGAGGAAGAATAATGAATGCATTGGGACAAGCTAAAGAGGAATTATTGGAAGCGGGTTACGATCTAATCAGCCCAGCTCAGAAGGAAGCTAGAAAAAAGTACAAGCCAGTTGAACGAGATGGGAGGCATTTTACTATGCAGAATATTGAGAGTTACGAACTGCTGAGAAGCCAACTCACACAAGGTCAAAAGGGTGTACTACTATTACTTACAACCGCGATGGAAATCAACGAGGGAGGAAAGTTATTCAAGGGAAAGAACGAACGCCTAACCGTTGAGGATGTATCTGTCATGATTGGAAAGAAGAGGATTCAAACTTTTAAGATCCTAACTGAGTTAGAAAACATAGGAGCTATCACAAAGGAACAAGTAGGGAAGAATGTATTTGTTAACATCTCAGAAGGGTTTTACCGTTGTGGTTACATGGAGAAAAATACTCCAGTAGTTAAAATCTTCAAGAAGCGCCTACAAGAAGTTGCTAGTAAGCTATCACATAACGAGTTAGGATTCCTCTCAGATATACTGGCTCATATGCACTGGGAGACGCACATCCTTTGTAGCAATCCTACAGAGAAGGACGCTAGTAAGCTAGAAGTCTGGAAGGGGAAAGACATTGTAGAGGTGCTGGGCTACTCAAGGAACTTTGTGAGCGCAACTCTAAAGAAGTTCAGACAAAATGAAATCACTATGGAAATCGGAACTGTTATAGATGTAATCGTGCTAGATCCAGACTTAGTGAGCAAGCAAGCTAAGAAGGTGACTCTGGAAGACATCAAGAGAGTAGCTAAACAGGTTCACCTTTCTTCTTCTAATTATAGAAAGATTAACTAATCAGATTTATCTACTATAGGAATAAAGCGAGAACGCTGAAAGACAACCTCTAAAATAATATCCTCAATAGTCCACCTCTAGGACTGAAGGTAAACAAACTAAAAGGGAGCTGGAGAGAATGACAAATGTACAAGTATTTGAGAATGGACTTGGAGAATTAAGATTAGTAGAAGAGCGAGGTACCACATGGTTTATCGCTAAGGATGTAGCTAACATATTAGAATACAGCGAGACAAGTGCTATGACAAGATACTTGGATGAAGATGAACTCATGTCTGTCAAATTGACAGGTATGAATATGAAGTCTGTGTTAGTTAACGAATCAGGATTGTACTCAGCAATTATGCAGAGCAAGAAGCCTCAAGCGAAAGCCTTCAAGAAATGGGTTACGTCAGAGATATTACCAAGTATACGTAGAGACGGTGGCTACATGGTTGCGCACGAGGAAGAGACGGAAGAAGATTTAATTGCAAGAGCGCTTATCCTAGCTCAGAAGACACTAGCGAGGAAGGTAAAACAACTAGAACAAGCCGTGCAAACATTGGAGGTACAAGCTCCTAAGGTGGAGTATCACGATAAAGTGTTAAACATCGAAGGCTATATGACTATAGACGAGACGGCTAAGGAGTTAGGTCTCAGAAGTGCTCAGCAGCTAAATCAGATGTTGAAAGATAAGAAGATTATCAAGCGTTCAAGTAGAGGTTCATGGTTACACAGAGCAGGATATGAGTACTTGAAGGATGGCTACATCAACTACAAGCCTATCGAGAAGAAGAAACTACAGATGCTTGTTAGCCAGAAAGGTGTCAAAGAGTTCGCTAGATTGCTAGACCTGATTTAATCCCCTAACCTTATTGCTTCACAGGCTACCCCTTAGCCGACTCAATACAAAATAAACCCAAATCAAAAGGAGAAGATGACAAATGATGAACACTTTTAAAAACTTATTAGCAGGTAACACAAAGGTAAAGACAGAGGAGCAAGCCAACAAAGAGGTTGAGAAGTTACAAGTTCAAGAGAATGACCTACAAAGAAAACTCCAAGAAGTACAAGCAGGACACGCCAAAGTATCGGCCGCACTAGACATTATTTCAGCCAGCCTAATCATTGATGAGACAGACAAGGTAGCTTTAGCCAACAAGAAGAAAGGTGAGGCTAAGCTAGAAGCGTTAACAAAAGAGATCGAATCTACGCAGTCTAAACTTGCAGAGATTAGCTCGAAGAAGCAAGAAGCGATTAAGGAATTGTATCGTTCTCGTGGAGAGAAAGCTCGTAAGTACAATGTAGAGCAACGACGCAACATGGTAGTTGCTGGCCGATTCAACAATGTATTCCGATTAGAGGATGCCCTACGATTGGTTACTGTCTATGATGCAAAAGGATACGACTTAGGAGTTGAATACGGAGTAGGCGCTACAGACAGCTTAGATCCTCGTAGTGAAGATTGGAATTTTATTGCAGACATGAATAACGAGGACGCTGCTGAAGCAGACAAACAAGCTGAAGTTATTTCTCGAGAGTTAGAAGAAGCTATCCTGTCAGTCTTCAAGAAACATAACATTGAGCTTGGACAACAGACGCTAGTTAACTTATCGAGAATCTAACCTCGGTAGGTTCCTATATAAGTAACACTCAGAGTCGGATGCTGAGTTAGCAATCGCGGAAGTCATTAACACAGGTGGAGGTTGCTAACTCGGTAGATCGGCTCCACCAGAAAGTTACACAACAGATGAACAGCCGTAGCTCAGAAAGTGGCTTTCTCATACGGATTAAATAAGTGAGGAGGAAACGAACATGAACCCAAATCAACGAGTAGCACAAATGAAACTAGAGAGACGATTCAAAGAGTTTAACGAAAAGATTGACCGAATGAACAAACAACTTGAGGAAGACAAGCGAGCATTTGCTGAACAGAAGAAAGCTAACGAGAAGGCTAAGTTCCAAAAGGAATACGATGAGTACCTAATCAGCATCGGCAAGAAAGAAAAACCTATCGAGATGAGCAGGGAAGACCGAGCTTATTACGATAAGTATATGGCTAGCCTAGGTCTAGGCCAGAGGAAGAAATAATATGGCTAAAAAGAAATTAAGGAAGGATCTCCAAAAGTACATAGACAACATTAAATCAGGTCTAGTTAACGGAGATCTTAAAAAGGATTCTGAGGAGATGGCACTCGTTAAGGAGTTTCTCAAGAAGGAGTCGTCTATATGCGGAGCTATCAAGGGTAGTGGAGAAGTGTGTACTCGTATTCCTTCTAATGAGAAGAATCTGCGTTGCTGTTTCCATGGAGGTAAAAGCACAGGAGCAACTACAGAGGAGGGAAAAAACAAAATGAAAGAAAACTTAGCTAAAGGGAGACAGCCTATACATGGGTTGTATCAGAAAGACTTCTTAGCAACATTAACCGAGGAGGAAAAGGACTGGTATAGCGACACTATGGAGTGGTACAAGAACAACTATGAAGACTTAGATCCACTAGACATTGCTAAACTTGACCTAGCTCTAATCAATACACTGAAGAGCTGGAGAAAGAATGGTAAGTCAATGAGTTATGCAGTTAATGAGAAAGTCTCAATGGTTGACTTTGAGAACAGAGCTATCAAGTTACTTGACGACTTAGGTATGTCTCGTAAGTTTAAGAAGTCTCGTGAGAACTCATCTAACTCTACGAACGTAAATGTATTCAATAGCTTGTTTGATGGGATGGAAAAATAAGAACTAGTGAGGACGGATCTCTCTAGCCTACTTTGCAGGTGGGCTTATTTGTCGTTCTCATAAACATAAGGATGTGATTATCATAGCGAGTGTAATTGATATTATAATTCAAGCTCAAGATAGAGCGAGTAGTCAGTTTAGACAAACCTCATCAGAAGCTAAGAAGATGGCAGCCATCATAGGCGGTATCACGATAGCGGCAAGTGCGATGACTCCAGCTCTATTGGGTGGACTAGGAGCGATTACTTCCTTGTTCGGTACTGCCGGGATAGCTGCAGTGGGGTTTGGAGCTCTAGCGTTTACTACGATAAGTAAAACTGTAGAGACAGCAAACCAATTAGAGGAAGCCCAACTCAAGGCTAACGCTGCCCTGATAGCAGGTGACACCAAAGGTTATGCAAAGCAGATGGCTCTGGTGCAGGCCATCATGGAAGATCTCACCGAGGAGGAAAAGAAAGCTGTAGTAGCTATCAACAACCTCAGTGATGCTTGGCGAGAGATGGAAAATCAAATGGCTCCTACTACGTTAAACCTCATAGCTAACTCCACAGATTTTCTCCGATTAACAATGACTAAATTGTTCCCTTCTTTCCAGGGAGTCGGACAATCATTCTCCAACATGATAGGCAAAATGAACGAAGGTATCACTCAAGGTAAAGCTGATAAGTTCTTCGAGCATATGAATACCTTCGCGGTTCCGATGTTCGAAATGGTAATGAAGTCTGCCGGTAATATCCTCAAGGGGTTCAGCGACATCATGATAGCATTCACTCCGCTAGGTATGGACTTAGGAAACGGCATGGTAGATCTGACTCAGAAGTTCGCTAACTGGGTAGCAGGATTACAATCGAATACAGCCTTCCAAGACTTCGTTAACTTTGTTAAGACGAGTACGCCAGTCATTATGCAATTCATAGGCAACTTAGTGTTGACTCTGTGGGATATCATCCAAGCGTTAGCGCCAGTATCTATACAGGTATTCGAGTTAGCTAATAGATTCATGGAGTGGGCTAGAGAGTCAGGTGCTCTTGATACTGCTTTAGGACTAGTGAAGGATGCCATGCAGTTTGTTATTGACAACATTGAGTGGCTAGCTCCATTAGTGATTGGTATCGTAGCAAGCTTTAAGACTTTCAGTATCCTAGTAAGTGTAGCTTTGTGGATTGATGACACAGGAAAGGCTATTAAGAAAGTGATCGAGATAGGTAAATTGTTTGGCTCATGGATACTTGACGCTATTAAGTTACTAGGTCGATTGAGTATGACGCTGTTAGCTTCTCCTTGGTTCTGGGTAGTAGCAGCCATTGCAGCAGTAATCGCTATTGGCGTTCTCTTATATCAAAACTGGGATGAGGTTAAGAAATATGCTCAGGAGCTTTGGGACAAGGTTAAGGATGCTTGGAACGGAATGACTAAGGCTATTGGTGATGCTCACGATCAGATGATTGCGGCTGTTAAACAGTGGTGGAATGAGACTAAGCAGAAATGGAATGACACTGTAGATAACGCTAAACAGAAAGCTCAAGAGATGAAAGATAAAGTAGTCGCTAAATACGAGGAGCTTAAACAGGCGGCAGTCGACAAGATACAAGGTATCCTCCAAGACAACGCTAACAAGTGGAACAGTATTGTTAATGATGCTAAGCAGAAAGTAACTAACTTGAAGAACGGTGTTGTCGAGAAATACGAAGAACTAAAGAGTAAGACAGTAGATAAATTACAAGGAATGCTGAATGACACTAAGCAGAAGTTTAACGATATGGTTCAAGCTGCTAAAGACAAGGTAAGTAACTTTGGAGAAGCTGGCTCAGATATGCTAAGAGCATTAAAGAACTCTGTGAGAGATGGATTCAACGATGCTGTTAGCGCCACAGGAGACGGAATTAGAAAGATGGTAAACAAGTTCACTGGATACTTCAGAGACTTCTACAACTCAGGGAAAGGGCTACTTAGTGAGTTCGTAAATGGTATCTGGAAAGGATTCGGAGATGCTGCTGATGCTGTCTCTAGAGGTATGAAAAACATTCGTGCTTACTTACCGTTCTCACCAGCAAAGAAAGGGCCACTTAGTGACCTAGACAAGTCAGGTGAAGCATTCTTCCCTACTTGGTACGAAGCTGCATTAACACAAGTGAGATCGATGGAACGTGCTGTAGGAGGTGCCTTCAAAGGAGTTGCTAACGAGGCTAATGTAGCTCTAGCAGGCACAGGTTTGGAGGCATTCACCGGAGGAAAGACGGCTATCACAGTTACCCACAAGCACGAGCATAATGTTAATGGCACTGTAGGTGTAGACGGAGATGCTTTAAGAAGCACTGTGGAGCAGAGAGTCGCAAGAACAGCTTATGAGCAAGGCTTAAGTGGAATGGACTACGCAGGTTTACAACAATCAATTAGAAAATACTAGGGAGACTTCGGTCTCCTTGGTTATTAAAAGGAGAGATGGACAATGAATTACTTTTGTATAGAGGTAGCTTATAAGCAAAACAATGAGAGATTCCTAGATAGCCGTATGTTCCAAACTGAGGACGATATCAACGAGATGATGGAAGCCTACTCAGCGGCAACCAAACGAGCATACGAGAAAGCATTTGTTATTACTCAGTGCGATCTCATTAGTATTACTCCTAGAGAAGTAAGCGAGATTGAATACAAAAGACACGCACTCTCCAGAGAAGGCAAGCGAGACCTTAACCTACAGAAAAGGGGTGTTAGACGATGAACTATTACCAAGTGAACGTTAACTTTATTGAGAACGGCGAACACATGGAAACTCAACAGTGTGTGGCTATGGAGGGTAACCCAGTATTAGCTGCAGTTCAACTGAGAGGAAATACAGAGAGGTTAGTGAGGGAATCTATTGAGCCGCTAGGTGGGACACTCAATAGTGTTCGTACTCGTAAGGTATCAAGAAAGTATTTTGAATCCAATAAAGAACTAGTAATCCTAGAGGGAGGCCATTAATATGGCTACAGTGGTTGAAGTGAAGCTGACTAAGTAGGGCAAGCAAGCTCTACTTGGTGAGATATCTGGCTAGAGAGTGGTGCTTGGTTGCTTCGGTAACTTCTATGCCGTACTCGATGTAGTGCTGTAAGAGATGAACTAATGAGCCTAATTTAATTAGAGGAAGTGATCTAATGTGGTCAAACTAGAACACAGGTTTAAGAGTCTACTAGAGGAAGAGGATAGGAAAGCGGAAGAGCAAGCTCGTAAGAAGAGTGATAGTGGCCTCAAGAAGCTAGGCTTTCCTCCGGATAGCAAGTGGGATGTAGTTAAGTCCTACCTGTATATCTATGGTGGGATGTTCTTACTAGCTGGTACTGTATGGTTTGGAGGAGCTATATTGCTTGCTGCTGTAGTCGTTCTCTATGAGCTAGCCGTAGGAGTGTGGTGAGATGGATAAGCTAGCTATAGCAGTATTCCTGTTAGGATTTGTGTATGCTTTAGTGATAAGTCTATAAGAGGAGGTAATGTCGATGAGTGATCTCCACAGAGGAGTCTTGATAGGCGCATTCTTTAATACTGTCTTTTGGGTAGTTTTCATAGGGCTGTTTGGTTAACTGAGGTAGCTTCTATCCCGAGGGGCTACCTATTTTTATGGCCATAGGGGTAGGTGTCTGTGGGGAATATAGACTTACAGAGAAAATACATATTGGTAACATCGGGTGTAACCTCAGTAGGCCGTTCTCATAAAGGGTATTCACATGAATACAAAATATAATTTCAATTACCGTAATGATATCGATAAGGACACTCCCCCTCGAGCTGACTCAATGAGAGCCAGCTCGAGGGGGAGTGTCCTAGAGATTTTAGTTTCTTACCCCTTAGTTATTATCTTCTCGATCCCACACTCTTAGTTTACCCTTTTCGAATACCATGACTGCAAAGTCAATCTCACCAGTTTCCTCACTGTCACCATCATAAGTTACGTCGGTGTAGCCATTAGAGTTGGTGCGCTTTCCGTTACCGCCCACGAGATCTGCAACCTCTGAGAGCGTCATCCCTTCCTCTAGAGAGTTATACTCATCTTCGGAGATTGTTGAACTGTTGCAGGCGCTCAGCAGAATAATACTGGACAGGAAAACAACCATTCGTTTTTTCTTCATTGGTATTCCTCCTCAGTTATTTCGTTTAAATTAAAACTAAGAGTTTTAGAGATTTTGCCAGCTCGTAAGATAACTACATACGTAAGGCCTAGTTGGAATGTATCTACTTTGCAAACTTTATTAGTGATACGAGATAGTGAGTCTTGGAAGTTGGACACTAAAGTATCGATCTCCTCCATAGCGATATCTAAATTAGTTGGTTGAATAGTATTCGTTGTCATAAAAAATCTCTCCCTTTAGTTTTTATTTGTTTACACGAGATAGGTAATACCTACAGGTGTACAATCATGAGTGAAACGATGTAACCAGCTGTGTAAAGAAAGCTTATGCTGCCGCCAGCTACCAAGGTTGACGTAACCCACTCTTTAGGTTTCAACTTATTCGCCTCCTGTGAGGTCGAACCTTTACAGCTATTCCTGCTCGTGGTACTATAGGGAGGAAAGAGCCTTATAGGTTCGACTGAATTGCGTAGCCTTGTTCGGTATACTCGCCAAAGTATAACTACCGAGTAGGGCTATTTTGTTTTGTGTAGTTCTAGATTAGTCGGTTAACTTCTTACCAGCATACATTCGAGTTAACATTTTATCGATCTTATTAGCTTTATCTACTGTGTTAATCTTGTTGAGTTGATTAAAAGCTGTATAAAACCTCTTAGCATCCTCGATGGATTCCAGCTCATAGAAGTCTTTGACTTTACCGTAAAACTTTTGTTGCTTAGTTTCCAATTTCTTTGCTCACCTCATTCCCTGAGTGGCTTAATTACATATTAATCAAAAGTTCTAGAACCGTCAATACATTTTGTAAACTTTTTTAAAATTCCTTTCTTTGCCTCACAGTTTATCCTTACAACCAATTATGTTGGCTACCTCTTTTTTGGTTACCAAAGAAAGCTCGGATAAGTGTAAAACTCTTTAGGGTTCTTACAAGATTATTACACGTTGTATAACTGATTTAGGTGTAAACGTAATAAGGTATCTAATAAAAACTCATACAAGGGAAACTGGAGCTTCGTTTTATGAGATGGCTCGAAAATGTAGATGTTATTTTACATCATATGGCATTCAATCGAGCATATACCTAATCGGTTGCCAGACCCTTAGACACAACCCACCGAGGGCTATCTCTAAAGTGTATAATCGTACAAGAACCAAATGTAATGCCACCCTTGGTAATCAATCGGGCATAGCTAAATAGAGATACCTCCTATGTTAAAGAGCTATAGGACAGCAACCAGATAGGAGGGATTATTCCCTACAGGAATACTACTGAAGGAAGTTGAAAAGTTTGCAATTAAGAGATCGTTGGGCAGTAGATAACTTCTGAGCCAGAACTCCATAGAAATAACCATTGAAATCACGTACACGTTTAGCTTTGCTAGCAAGAATGCTAGCTCGTAACCCTGAGGTAGCTACCTCTACAGTATTAACTAAATCGGGTGCATACTTTCGAGCAGCTAATTGAACACGACTCCATAACTTGTACACCTCAGTTGCATCAAAGTAGGAGATAGCCAAGCTAGCGAACTCGGGGGGAACATCAGCGGCAATTAAGTCATCTATGCCTAGATCGTCTACGTATCTATTATCTTTAGAGTTTTTAGTTTTGTAAGTAATTGTATCTGTATGAGAAGGGTGCTCCTCAATGTACTCAGGAGTAGGCTCTGCAGCTTCCTCGCAAGGTGACTTAGCAAGGTGACTCTCATAGGGATTAATCACTGTTATTGAAGCGCTATAGCCACCCTTAACAGGCTTGAATTGGTTGATACGAGTAATAATTCCTAGCTCAGATAAAACCTTGAAAGCGCGCTGTATAGTGCGTTTAGAATAACCTGTGAGATCAGCTAAAGAGTCTACTTTGAGGTAGCTAACTCCTATGAATTTGCATGAGTAACAAGCAAGTTTCCATAACACTGTGTACTCTGATTCTTTAAGTTTGTACGCTGACAGGTATTCACTAATAGAATTGTCCATCTCAGTAATCGAATTAAAAGATTGATATTTTCGTAGTTCCTTCATAGTAAATAATCTCCTTAATAGGAGCTACTTGCAGAGTGTACCTTAGGGTAGTACAATATAAGCAAATAGCTCCATAGTTATTTTGTGAAAGAGTCCTGTCTGGCCGCCAAACTAGAGCAGGGCTCTTTTGTGTTTACTTATAGGTCAAACCTATTGAGAGGGTTATACTTATCATTGGATTCAGCTAACGAGTTACCGAAAGCATGTAGGTAAACTTCAGTAGTTCTTATCTGGGAGTGATGCATAAGCTTACTCAAGGTGTATATATCCATGCCAGCTCTTAAACAGTTGCTCGCATAGGTATGCCTAAACATGTGAGCTGTAGTTTTGAAACCCATGCGTGAAGACAATCTGGTGAACATTAACTTGACAGCGTTCACTGTGAGTGGGTTACCTCTGTGGTCATTAAACACATGAGCAGGCAACTTAATGTAGTACTTCTCGCAGAATAATCTCCACTCGTACAACTCTCGAGCCACTTTATCCGTTAACGGAGTAGACAGGCTCTTACGATTCTTCCCGAAGATAGTGATAGTCTTATTGAGTAGATCCACGGAATCCCACCTCATGGATACCAGCTCGCCTAGTCTTATGCCTGTACCAGCGAGGACGACTATCACGGTATGACCTCTGTAGCTATACAACGTGTTTTCTCGAGAACGCATCCTCCTGTAGTATCTAAGCATTTGCTTTATCTGTTCATCGGAGTACACCTTGATGGCCTTGTCCGTCTTAGCAGGCTTAATCTTGTTAGTGGGATTGCTACGGATCTCTATAATGTCCTCATCCTCTAGGTATCTAAAGAATGTTTTCAAGTGTTGGAGCTTACCATTACGAGTAACTACTGTGTTTCCTCTCTCCTTGGAACAGTAGAGGAGGTAGCCCTTTATAACTTGTGGAGTAATATCCTCGATGTTAATGATCTCCTTCTCAGCAACGAGCCAGCGAGAAAACTCATTGAGTGTATCTCCGTAGCTCTGTATTGTCCTAGGAGCTAGCCCACTGAGTTCTTTATCCTCTAGGTAATCCTTAATCATAAATCTAAGTAGTGCCATTTAGTTTCCCCCTTGAGTACGCACAAAAAGACCACCTCCATAGGCTACTTGTGAGTAACCTAGAAAGTGGTCTCTTGTGAGAATATTGTTTCTGTCATAGACAACCATTCAGCTTGACCTTGTGAGGCTTGTCCTGCCTCGGGTGAATTAACTCGCCTGTCCTACCATAGCGGATAATGAATTTTCAGCGGAAGTAGAGGCGGATGCGATGATCACGCCATCTTTTTCAATATAGTATGTGCGTCCTGTATTTGTTTCGATAGTCTGCCTTAATATTTTCTCTGATTCATTGGTAGTCGGAAATTCAGCGATGTCACTTCGTAATTTCATAATTCGTTCTATATCATCGAGTGAGGCAAGTTTAATTGTTTCATGAATTGGTGTGCTAGGTAAGTTGTTGTCATTTAGACATTCGCAAAAATACATTTCATTTTTAGTACCTAGTTGTATATTTGAAGCAGTTTCAAATTGTTCTACGATAGTCGACTTACCAGAGAGTTTAAGTGGCTTATATGCGGAAAGAAGTGCCTCATAATCAGTGGTAATAAATTCTTCTTTACTATAGGGTATAAATGAATCGTGGAATCGGAGTAGAATTGATTTTAATGTTCCATTCTCTTTAAATACTCCCCATAATTCTTGAAAATCTGTGTCATAACCGAAAGCTTCAATATCTCCAATAATAAACAAGTTAAGGGCTGCTTCTTCTTTTAGATAAGCGAATACTTGTTCATGATCTTTCTTTGTTAATTTTCGCATCATAACGAATCGACCTCTTTTTTATTTTTCTAAATATTACAACTTAAGTTTTTTGAAATCAATATAAAATTTTATGTTTAGTTCACAAACTTTCGGAAAAACTAGGAAAGATATGACAAAGGAGGTTATGAACGGTGGATCATCCAATTCAAGGGTTAATGAAAGCAGCAATGGAAAATTTAAAAGAAATGGTTGATGTAAATACGATTGTTGGAGAGCCTGTTCAAACGGCTGACGGTGGTGTGGTGTTAACGGTTTCTAAAGTAGCGTTCGGTTTTGGAGCAGGAGGTTCTGATTTCCAAACGAATGATGGACAAAGAGCGAACGGTAACGCTGCATTTGGTGGCGGTAGCGCGGGTGGTGTTTCGATTACACCAGTAGCATTTCTTGTGGTGAATAAAGATGGAGTAAATATTCTTCATTTACAAAATGCGACACATTTAGCAGAAAAAATGATTGAATTAGCTCCGCAAACAATTGATAAAATTCAATCGATGTTCCAAAAAGAAGAAAAGAAAGAGGGAAATCATCATCCTCAAAACCCTGATGAAATCCTTTAAAAACGCCTGCTTATGAGCAGGCGTTTTTTCTTGTAATCACTATGTAATAAAACACATGAAATTGTAAATAGTTTTTGAAGTTTTTTCTATGTTTCTAAAATTTTTCATGTTAAAATATGCTATAGAATTGAAACATATAAAACGAAGGTGGCTAGGTGCTTTGTCTGGAGGATCTGACCAAGTAAAGAATATGATATATATTAATGGTAATCGTCGAGGTCATTGTTTTATTACATCAGGAATTACGTTTAAAGAGTTTGCGAGTAACATCCCTTCACCGCTTCATCAAGTGTTGCTTTTGAAGCACAACTTTGAATGGACGGATTTTCATTATCATACTTTATTTGAATATGTTGAGGAAGAAAATATACATAAGTTAATTCAAGCAGAGATTGATGAATTTGATGAATTTTGTTGGGTAGATTTTGATGATGCAAGCGATTTAGATGAATTAGAGCCGAAAGAAATTGCAGAATTATTATATTTGGCTCACAAAAAAGAACCACTTGCAAGAACATTCTTTCCGCTGTTGAAAAATCGATTTGTTTATTTTTCACATGATGACGGATGGTACAACAAAGTGTATTATCGTAGAATTGCTGATTTTGTAGGAATGTTAAGTAAAGTCATTCCGTATAAACTCGGTGCTTTCGGTAAGAAACGTTTTTCTTTCTTCCAAAAATCAAAAATTTTTCCAGCAATTTCAAAAGAATTGATCATGGGGCTGATTCCACTAATGGAAGATGGTCTTTACATAGATCTAGCAGGGAAGATTGAGTCAAGAAGAGGTCTTGAAATTCCGGTATATGTAGTTGGTTCGTATGAAAGTACGGATGAGGTGTTAGATAATATCGATGAATTGAAAGAGGAAGCAACAGAAACAGGTTGGCTCATTTTTGATAAGAAAGAACAAGAGTGGCAATGGGTTGTTGACTAAGAAAACTTGGCGTATGAAGTCAAGTTTTCTTGTCATTTGAAAGGAGTACAAATGAAGAAATATTATACAATTGTGGGTATTATAAGTATTATTCTCGTGGCAATATTACTTATAACTTGTCCGAAAGAATCAGATTTTAAAGTGTATGTAGAGGATAAGTATGCGTTGAATTGTAATGAGAGTAGTTTTGAATGCACGCAAAATGTAGATGGTAAAAAAGAAAAACTACAATTTGAAAGTACAGATGCACGAAATGGTGTATTCTTTATGACTGTAAAGCAAACATTTAAAACAGAAGCTGGTGTTTCAAAAGAATATAGCGGAGTAGGAATGTTTGGTACATTTCTTTTTGTTTCAGAGAAGACTTTCTAGTAATAGAAGGTCTTTTTTTTATGCTTATGTTCATATAGATGAAGTAAGACAAGCATAGGAGGGATAGCGATGAAGAACACATGTATCGTTTGCGGTGGTGAGGAGTTTTTTTCCTCAACGTTATATGCACGTACGAAACAAGATTGGGCATATGCACCAAACATGTATCGATTTGAAAAAGTATTTATTGAGCATCGAGATGAAGAAAATTATCCAGTGTTTCAAGAAATTACAGCGAAACATTGTTGTGGATGCGGTCATATTATGTTGTATCATGAATGAACACACCAAGTATAACTTGGTGTGTTTTTTTAAAACGCTGACAAAGCAAGCGGATAAAGTAAAGTAAATAAAACAGAAAAACTACCAAAGCCAATTGCTGTATATCCAAGTGTTCTTGCTCCGAAATTGACAGCTAATAGGCCAACTAAAATTGCTAGGGAGCCGAGCGTAACGGGATAAAAAGCAATGGAGAATAACGAAAGAAATAAGGCGACATAGCCTACCATTGCGCCGGTATTTGTACCTTCTATCTCATTTGCAATTTCTTTACGCTTATGTCTAATTGGAATGCCAGCTGGTGATATTTCAGCAGCATACTCTTCGTTTTTTTCACCACTTTTAAAATGATGATTTCTCTTTCTTCGCATGTACATCCCTCTCTTTCAATTGGGTGTATCTATAGTATCTTTCAAAATGAGAAGAGCATGAGTATGAGTTAAACCCAAGTAAAGCAAAAATTGGAGAATACGCATTCCATCGTTAACATATCCATCTCCTATTGAAGATAAAGTGCGGGATTTTTTCCACTAGGACTGATTATCAGCCAGCGACAATTGGATTTTTATGAGCAATTCTCTCCCATTAACTGGTCCGCATCCATTGAATTTTGGGGTAGGTGTCTTACTGCAAGCGGGATAAAACAGGAATTTTGGAAAATGATGTAGAATGAAATGAATGATAATACGTGAAGGTAGGGGAATGTATGACAACATTTAATTGGCATGAATCAGCAGAGAAGAAATGGGATAGTAGTGCGGAGTTTTGGAATCAAAATAGTCAGGAAATGTGGGATAGCGGGAGTAGGAGCACAATTATTCCGTTTTTTGAACAATACGTGAAGAAAGAAGCACAAGTGCTCGATGTTGGTTGTGGTGATGGTTACGGTACATATAAATTAAGTCGCGCAGGCTATAAAGCAGTGGGAGTAGATTTATCGGAAGTGATGATTCAAAAAGGTAAGGAGCGCGGAGAAGGACCAAATTTATCTTTTATAAAAGGAGATCTTTCTGCATTACCATTTGAAAATGAGCAATTTGAATCAATTATGGCAATTAATTCTTTAGAATGGACGGAAGAGCCATTACGAGCGTTAAATGAAATAAAGCGTGTGTTAAAGAAAGGTGGATATGCATGTATTGCAATTTTAGGACCGACAGCAAAGCCACGAGAGAACAGTTATCCTCGCTTGTATGGAAAAGACGTTGTTTGTAATACGATGATGCCTTGGGAATTTGAACAGTTAGCGAAAGAACAAGGTTTTGAAGTTGTAGATGGCATCGGCGTATATAAGCGCGGAGTAAATGAGAAGATGCTAGGTCAACTACCTACAGAGTTACAACAATCGTTAACATTCTTATGGGTATTTATGTTAAAAAACGTATAAAGAAATGAAAGAATTTTTAGGAGGTAAATAAGTGCAGAAAATACAAAAAACTGATACAATATCATCAGAACCAATTAAAGGGGGACTAGGGTATATGACAACTACTACAACAGTGAAATCCGATATTGAAATCGCACAAGAAGCGAGTATGAAGAAGATTCAAGAAATTGCAGCTGATTTAAATATTTTAGAAGATGAATTAGAGCCATACGGGCATTATAAAGGTAAGTTATCTCTTGATATTTTTAAGCGCTTACAAGATGAGAAAGACGGTAAAGTTGTTTTAGTAACAGCGATTAACCCAACTCCAGCTGGAGAAGGTAAATCAACAGTAACAGTTGGTTTAGGTCAAGCTTTTAATAAAATTGGTAAGAAAACAGTAATTGCACTTCGTGAACCATCTCTTGGACCAACGATGGGATTAAAAGGTGGAGCAGCAGGTGGCGGTTTTTCACAAGTCGTACCAATGGAAGACATTAACCTTCACTTTACTGGAGATATCCATGCGATCACAACTGCTAATAACGCATTAGCAGCGTTTATTGATAATCATATCCAACAAGGAAACACACTTGGAATTGATACGCGTAAAATCGTTTGGAAACGCTGTGTTGACTTAAATGATCGTGCCCTTCGTAACGTAGTAATTGGTCTTGGTGGACCTGTACAAGGTGTACCACGTGAAGACGGTTTTGACATTACAGTAGCATCTGAAATTATGGCCGTGTTCTGCCTTGCAACAGATATTCAAGATTTAAAAGCACGTCTATCTCGCATCGTAGTTGCTTATAACTTTGCAAATCAACCTGTAACGGTTAAAGATTTAGGTGTAGAAGGTGCGTTAACGCTATTATTAAAAGACGCATTAAAACCAAACTTAGTACAAACGTTAGAAAATACACCAGCTATTATTCATGGTGGACCATTTGCGAATATCGCTCACGGTTGTAACAGTGTTATCGCTACGACAATGGCAGCAAAATTAGGTGATTATGTTATTACAGAAGCTGGATTCGGTGCTGATTTAGGCGCTGAAAAGTTTTTAGATATTAAAGCCCGTGCAGCTGGTATTAAACCAGAAGCAGTTGTTATTGTTGCGACTATTCGTGCGCTTAAAATGCATGGCGGCGTTGCAAAAGATCAATTAAAAGAAGAAAATGTAGATGCATTAGCAAAAGGTATGGAAAACTTACAGAAGCATGTTGAAACAATTCAAAGCTTCGGTGTGCCTTTCGTAATTGCAATTAATAAATTCATTACAGATACAGATGCAGAAGTTACATACTTACAAGAGTGGTGTAATGAGCGTGGCTATGCAGTATCCTTAACAGAAGTTTGGGAGAAAGGTGGCCAAGGCGGAGTTGATCTTGCTGAAAAAGTACTAAAAGAAATCGAAAAAGGTGAAAACAACTACGCACCACTTTATGAGTTAGAATTACCCTTAGAAGAAAAAATTCGTACAATTGCTCAAAAAGTATATGGCGCAAAAGATATTGAATTTGCTCCGAAAGCACGTAAGCAATTAGCTCAATATGAAGGAGAAGGTTGGAGTAACCTACCAGTTTGTATGGCGAAAACTCAATACTCTCTTTCTGACGATGCAACAAAATTAGGTCGTCCATCTGACTTTATCGTTACAATTCGTGAGTTAAAACCATCTATCGGTGCAGGCTTTATCGTTGCGTTAACAGGTACAATGTTAACAATGCCAGGTCTTCCAAAACAACCAGCAGCACTTCAAATGGATGTAAATGAAGATGGAAAAGCAGTAGGTTTATTCTAAAAGGTTGTAATTCATCTCGTTTATCTGTAAACTATATATACATCAAGTGGCGCCTTTCCATCGAAAGGCGCCTGTTTTTTGGAGGAAATTATGTTTGATCCAACTGCTTTTGACAATTTAAAAGTAATCGTAGAAGGTGCTGTGTATGATTTTGATCTACATGGAGATATTCTTGTAACAGATCGAAAAGATATGATGGACCTTGCTTCATTAAGTCGTATATATCATATCTCATTTCAATTAACAGAACCGTTTGAACCATTAGTAGAAGCAACATTTTCATTATCTGTGGATGCAAAGAACTTGTCTGGTGAAATACTAGAAGTGCCTCAGTTTACACCAGGTTGTGAAATGAAGCTAGCATTTTCATTCCCGTTAGAACAACCAGAAGTAGGATGCGAAGAAATTGAAACTTTAATGCGTTCTATATGGGGAAAAGAAAGAATGATTATGCAGAAAGTTTCATACGAATATAATAAGCAAGCGATTTCATATCATAATAAGGTAGAGGTTCTATTTCAAAAAGCGATTACAGAAGACCATGTTGATGATTTAATAGCTGTTATTTCACACATGATAGAAACGGTGCGAACAATACAGCATTTTCTTCAAAAATAGAGATAAAGGAGAAAAACAAATGATAAAAGATATGCAACCATTTTTACAAGAAGCTTGGGAGAAGGCTGGTTTTAAAGAATTAACTGAAATTCAAAAACAAGCGATTCCAACTATTTTAGAAGGACAAGACGTTATAGCTGAATCTCCAACTGGAACAGGAAAAACATTAGCGTACTTATTACCCCTTTTACATAAAATTAATCCTGAAGTAAAACAGCCACAAGTTGTTGTTTTAGCGCCAACACGTGAACTTGTCATGCAAATTCATGAAGAGGTTCAAAAGTTTACAGCAGGAACTGAAATTTCAGGGGCATCTTTAATTGGTGGTGCAGATATTAAGCGCCAAGTTGAAAAATTAAAGAAACACCCGAGAGTAATTGTCGGTTCACCAGGACGTATTTTAGAATTAATTCGAATGAAAAAGTTAAAGATGCATGAAGTAAAAACGATTGTATTTGATGAGTTTGATCAAATTGTAAAACAAAAGATGATGGGCGCAGTACAAGATGTAATTAAATCTACAATGCGAGATCGTCAATTAGTATTCTTCTCGGCGACAATTACAAAAGCGGCAGAAGATGCTGCACGCGATTTAGCAGTTGAACCACAATTAGTGCGTATAACACGTGCAGAGTCAAAAAGCTTAGTTGAACATACGTATATCATTTGTGAGCGACGCGAAAAAAATGATTACGTAAGAAGAATTATGCATATGGGCGATGTAAAAGCAGTTGCTTTCTTAAATGACCCATTCCGTTTAGATGAAATTACTCAGAAATTGCAATTCCGTAAAATGAAAGCAGCAGCTCTTCATGCAGAAGCAAGTAAGCAAGAGCGTGAAGCGACGATGCGTGCATTCCGTGGTGGGAAACTAGAGATTCTCCTTGCTACTGATATTGCAGCACGCGGTATCGATATTGATGATTTAACACATGTAATTCACTTAGAGTTACCAGACACAGTAGACCAATACATTCACCGCTCAGGACGTACTGGACGTATGGGTAAAGAAGGAACAGTAGTTTCTCTTGTAACAGAACAAGAAGAACGTAAATTACTGCAATTTGCGAAAAAACTAGGCATCGTATTTACGAAGCAAGAAATGTTCAACGGATCATTCGTAGAAACGAAACCGAAAGCACCAAAGAAAAAGAAACCAGCATTTACTGGGAAGAAAAAGCCTAGATAAATAATGGGGAAGGCGTAACTATTTGTAGTTACGTCTTTTTTTATTTGCAATTGAATAATACAAGGAGGTTTATTAATGGTTATTAAAATGTATCTATCATCATTTTTTAAATCAACATATGTAAAAGGAAGTAATATAAAAAAAGTCGAATATTAAATTGATGCGAAATAATAAAAAGAAGGTACATATATGGATAGGAAATTAGGAATGTTTTTGAATACGAAACATATTGAAGTAAACGAAGGAATACAAAAAGCAAGGGAATGGGATTTAGAATATATTCAATTATATGCTATGAATAAAAACTTCAACTTAGCTAATATTCCAGTGGTAGAATGGACTGCTTTAAAGAAAAGCTTATCTTTTAATGGAATAAAGATTCCATCATTAGCAATTAGTTTTGGAGAAAATGGAATTACAGGAACAGAAGTTGACAGTGCAATAGATCAGATTAAATATATTACTGACAGAGGTTTGGAGCTGGGAGCAAAGATAATAACAGCTCATATTGGGAAAGTTCCAGATGATGAAAAAAGTGAGTACTATGATAAAATGATACGGGTTTGTTATGAGATAGGGGAATTAGCATTCAAACTTGGGGGAGTCTTTGCTATTGAGACGGGATCTGAAAAAACAATAGTATTAAAACAATTTTTAGAAACTGTAAACTCGAAAGGACTAGCTGTTAACTTTGACCCAGCAAATTTAATAAGTGATGTAAATGAAAATCCGGAAGAAAGTTTATTACTATTAAAAGATTATATAGTACAAACTCATATTAAAGATTGTAAAGAAGTGAAAAGCGATCGTTCAAGTAAGTATATAGAAGTAGCAGTAGGAAATGGTGAAGTGGATTTCGATATATTTTTCAAAGTATTAGATGAAATTGGATTCGACGGATATAACATGATTGAAAGAAATGATTATTTTGACGAACTGGATGGGATGAGTCAGTCGATAAATTTTGCAAAGAAGTACATACCAACTCAAAAGGAATAACGATAGCAGCTGTAGAAAGCTACATAGAATGTAAAAAAACAATAGGAGGAATACAAATGATTCATAAAGTTGGACAAATTATGCTGTATGTAAATAATCAAGATGAGGCAGTAAATTTCTGGACGGAAAAGGTAGGGTTTCATGTAGTAGCAGAGGAAGATAACAAGCAAGGAATGAGATGGATTGAAATCGCTCCGACTAATGGTGCTGAAACGAGCATTATACTACATAATAAAGAAGTTATTTCGAAAATGAGCCCAGAATTAAATCTTGGTACACCGTCCTTAATGTTCTTCTCAGAAAATCTGGATCAATTATATGCAGATTTAAAAAATAAAAATGTTACTGTTGGAGAAATGGTAACTATGCCTTCTGGTAAAGTATTTAACTTTGCTGATAGCGAAGGGAATTATTTTGCGGTTATGGAAAAGAACAAATAGTAATATTACTATGTGAAAATCCCCCTCAAATATATTGAGGGGGATTACATGTTTGAAGTGGATTTTTCATTAGAGAATTGATTAATATAAAATACGCCTTTTTCAATGGCTGTCTCAATATAACCAACGATTTGGTCAAACGTAAACACTTGTAAGTCTTCATGCAAATTTTGCTCCGGATACAACATATCTTCAAAAAGATACTTTCGAAAAGAAAAAACGTTTTCTTTAGAAACTTCTTCAATATCCATGATGTGAGCCTCTTGGTTGAGAAGAGAGAAGAGTTGCTGTTCTGTATCGTAATGATGAAGCAACTTTGCATTTAATAATTTAAAATCGTTATAGTACAGGGGTGCGATCGTTTCGTCATTTTCGATTCTATTTTTTAGCCAAGGTAGAAAAAAGCCGCTTAGCCAATTGTCATCGGCAATGAGATGGGTGTAATAGCCTAAGAGAAAAGGGGAATCCATATGAGCTTTATATTTTTGAAAAAAAGAATTGAAATCTATCCTTCTCGTATAGTTTTTCGTTGTACCAGCGTAAAAGTGTGAAGTTCCTTTTTCTTCTGCTGAATGAACCGCATCAGGGGCTACACCTCCAAGTATGAAAGAAGTTTTATCTTGGATATATAGTTTTTCGGCAATCTTGATAGCGATAATAGCATGCATAATTCGTGATCCCATGAATGACACCTCGGTTTCAAGTATTCATTTCAGGAAGAGGACTGAACAGTTAGTATTACTTTCCCTGTACTTTTTCTACTTTCGACCCATTCATGTGCTTTCCCTGCATCTTGAAGCGGAAAAGATTTCGTTGCTTTTACTTTTAGACTGCCATCACGTAAATAACGGAAAACTTCATTTGCAGTTTCTTGGAGTAGTTCAGGACGTTTTTTTCGTGTAGTGCCAAAGCTAAAACCGAGTATAGAGCGACAACTTGCGTGTAAATCTTTCGTTTGGAAATTACCAATTTCACCGCTAGCATTACCGAAATGAATGAGGCGACCATAATAAGCGAGACAATTTAAACTTTTTTCTGAAACCGTTCCAGAAATAGAGTCTAAAATTACATCAACCCCTTCACCGTTTGTCAGTTCGTTGACTTTCTTTACAAAATCCTCATCTTGGTGACAAATAACATAATCAGCTCCAGCATTTAAAGCTATTTTTCTTTTTACTTCACTTCCGACAGTACCAATAACGGTTCCAGCCCCTAATCGTTTTGCAAGTTGAATAGCTGTTGTACCAATTCCGCCAGCCGCAGCATGAATGAGTACAGACTCGCCTTGTTGAAGCCTTGCAACATTTGCGAGTAAATTATAGCTTGTAAAAGATACAATCGGACAAGCAGCTGCAGTTTGAAAATCGACTTCATCAGGTAAAACGAAAGTAAGGTTTTCGTTTGCGACAACGTATTCTGCGTAAGATCCATTTTGAGGAAAAGCAATGACACGTTGTCCAGGATGAATATTTTTCACTTGAGAACCGACACGTTCTACAATACCAGCGGCATCTATCCCTGGTATAAAAGGTAGTGCTTTATTTCCTTTTTTACCATAACGGGATTTAATATCGGCGAAATTTATACTAGTAGCAACAACGCGAATCAAAACTTGATCTTCTGAAATAGTCGGCATATCCACATCTGTATATTTCATCACTTCAGGACCACCGAACGACGTTACAATGATAGCTTTCATTATATATCCTCCTAAATTTGATTATATAAATCATTTTAAATCGTCATTAGAAATTGGAAAATTATATAATAGTTATGTGTGATTATAAGTGAAGCTTATGAACTGATTGAATCATTATATTAATTTATATAAAAAAATTGAAAAATCGAACGAAATATCAATTACTTGCCAATATAAAGTGTAAGACAAAGGAGGGATGGAATATGAAGGATGAAACGGTGTATATAGATTTAATCCAATTAACTTTATCAGGCAATAAAGAAGCGTATAGCGAATTGTATGATAAAACGATTCAAGAAGTATATAAAACAGCACATTTTTTAATAGAAGATAAAACGGATGTAGATGATGTCGTTCAAGAAATATACATACAGCTATATGAATCGCTTCGTAAGTATGATAGCGAGAAGCCATTTCGTCCTTGGCTAATTGGACTTACAATTAAACAAATTCACTCTTATAGAAGAAAGAGGTGGATGCGACTACGAATTGTAAAAAAAGCAGAAGAGCAAAGAAAACCAGTACAAATTGATTTTTCTAACGATGTTGTAAGTAAACTATCAAACCAAAAACTAATCGAACTCATTCATAAATTACCGTATAAATTGAAACAAGTTATTATCTTAAGATACTTACACGATTATTCACAAGAAGAAGTAGCACACATATTGCATATTCCAATCGGTACTGTGAAATCTAGAATTCATGCAGCACTAAAAAAACTACGTCAAAAAGAGCAAGTAGAAGAAATCTTTTTAGGAGAGGTAGGGAATGTGAAATGAGCTTAGATTGTAGAGTTAGAGAATTTATACAAGAAGAAGCGAAGGGGATTATTGCCCCGCCGGAGTTAAAAGAAAAAGTAATTGTCCAAATAAAAATGAAGAGCGGGGGAAGTAAAAGGAAGAAGCGCCTTATCGCAGGAGTGCTTGCGGCAGCATTTTTACTCCCAACGACTGGTTTTGCGTATCAATCTATTATGGCGGATGGTATATACGGATCGTTTGAGAATTTAAAAAAACATGCCGGAGCGATGACATTAGAAGCGTACATGCGTTTTAATGCAAAATTATCAGAAGCGAAAGATGAAATGGGTACGAAGGAATATGAAGAGTTTACAAAAGAAATGAAAAAATTAACTAGTGCAAAGCTTGCGTACGGAGATTCGAACGGTAATATAGATTACGATCAATTATCACCAGCTAAAAAAGAGGAATTGAAAAAGGTAGTAATGGAGCTTCATCCGTATTTTGATAAATTAAATGGCCATAAATCTAGTAAAGAAGTACTAACTCCTGAAGAGTATGAACAATATATGGAGGCATTAATGTCATATCAAACTGTGTTAGTAAAAACGAAATCGAGTGGCGGGATAACAGTAGAAGAAGTACCTGAGGCGTACAAAGAAAGATTTATTAAAGCGGAGCAGTTTATGGAGTATGTAGATGAAAAGGTGAGATAAGTAAAAAAGCTCAAAGCTTTCTTTCGTTTAACTATTACATATTGAATATGTAAACAATAAAAAATGAGTATACAATCTACGTGATTGTATACTCATTTTATTATTACTTAAATTTCCTTACCGCATGAATAGCGACTCTTACAAGTAATATCGCACTTATAAATAAACCACCGTAACCAACGACACTTAAAAATTGATCATTTGGCTCTGTCGCACTGTTTGCTAAATGCAATACGCCTACCGAAATCCCACCAAATGCAGTTCCAATAAATGCAATGAGGAATTGTGAGATAAATGTAGTAATAAACGATGCATTTGTTTCGTCAGAGAAAAAGCCAACCTTAACGGATAGTTCTCCGTTTTCTAGTTTTGAACTTAAATCATCTAGTTTTCTAGGAATGCGTCGCATGGCAGGTAACATAGCGAGTAATTCGTTTGTTGCAGCTTCTTTTAAACTAGAATAATTGTTAACTGATATGAAACTAGCTGCATGATCTTTCGCAAAGCGTTTCGCTTCGTCCATTAAATTGAATTCGGGATTTAGTTGCAGCATCGTTCCTTCTAGCGTAATTAGAGAACGGAAAGCCCCTGCAACCATTGGATAAAATGCTAATTCAAACTCAGCGATTATTTGAAATAGCCCCTGAATGAATTCTTCAGAACCATTTGTAGAACCATACGTACTTTGGATTAATAATTGACTGATAGATTGTTCTAATTCCTCTTTATCAACATTTGGCTTCTTTTCAACTAATTGAAGCAGTCCATCAAGCAAGACATAAGAATTTTTGCGCTCAAAGCCGATAAGTAGTCGCTTGAATGCATCTTGTTGTAGTGTTCCTAATCGCCCGACGGAACCGAAATCAAGTAATGCAGGTGTGCCATCACGAAGAATATACACATTACCTGGATGAGGGTCTGCATGGAAAATACCTTTAAAGAAAATTTGCTCTAAAATACAATCAAAGAGTTGTCGTTGTACTTTTTTCGTATCAATTTGTAATTCATTTAATAATGCTGACCCACTTTTAACACTTACTCCATCTAAAAATTCAAGCACAAGTATTTTTGAATTACTGTATTCTTTATATACTTTCGGTATTTTTACTTTCGTTTCGCTATTTTTTAGTGAATCAGACACTTGTTCGAAGTTACGAGCCTCAATTTTGAAATCAATTTCTTCTTTCATTGCGATGGAGAAGCCATGTGCTAAATCAAGAAATCCGATATTTTTAGCCCAAGTTGATTTGTTGGAAATCCATAAAGAAAAATGAATTAAAATATCTAAGTCACGTTTAATTGTCTCAGAAATATTAGGACGTAGTAGTTTAACGACGACATCCTGGTCGTTTTCTTTCAACTTCGCTTTATGTACTTGGCCAATAGAGGCGGCAGCTAACGGTTCCATTTCAAAGGAGCTGAAAATTTCATCTTTTGGTATATGTAGTTCCTTTTTTAATATTTCTTCAACTTGTTTTTGTGATAAACGCGTTACATTTTCCTGAAGGTTTGATAACTCGTGAATAAAAGCAGGTGGTAATAAATCAGAGCGAGTTGATAAAACTTGTCCGAATTTAATAAATACACCGCCGCATTCTTCTAGTGTATTTCGAAGTGAAGTGGCGAGCTTACGATCTGCTTCTGGCGAGCGCTTTAAAGCTAAATATTTACCCATTCCGTGTTTTATTGCAATAGAAGAGACACGCATATATCTTTTTTGTCTACCAACCTTTGCGAAGAATTTTGAAATAGGATTTCGGCTTTCCGTTACTACGTCATCCATTTCGCCTCGTCTAATAGGATCAAATAATTCAAAAACTAGGTAACAAAGCATGGATACAATTAATGAGCTTCCTAGCCAAAAATATCTATCAACACCGACAACCGATTCATCTTGATAGCGTAAATATAAAAACCAATACAGAGCTGACGTAAGTGAAACACCTAAAGTTGCTGCACTTGCTTGTTTGAAAAGATTTAGTTTTGTACCAATTAGTCGACCACTAATAAAAGACATAATGATTGCTAGTAGAAAAAATTGAAAAAACATTGTATCATTCCTCCGAATTTTATTCGATAACTGTATTATACAGGAATATAATTATTCTAAAAACAAGCCAAGGAGGTACAATCCTTGACTTGCACGATTAAATAGAGCATTCAATTATATTTTTTCATCGTTGCATTGTCCTTTTGTATAAAACAATCTAATAGTGAATAACCAGCTATTAAACTAATTATCGTAACAAAAGTTGTATTTATAAGAATAACATTAGCTAAATAAGGTAGGTATTCGCCAAGTGGTGAGAAAAGTAGTGCTGGAGAAAAGGAAATTAATATTGTAGGCACTGTAATAGCGATAAACTTATCCGGTTGAAAACGCCAGTTTTGTTTACTTGTTTCGTGATTAATGGATTGAAGGAATCGTAATAAAATGCCGACCAAAAGAGGAAAGAGTGTAAAGTAGAATAATCTTGGATAAACGTTAAAGTTCACTTGCGCGTCTGTATCTAAATAAAATTGAATCTTCACTCCAACAAATAATAATAAGACGATAAATAATGTGAAGCAGAGGTTATAGCATTACTCTTTGCATTATATTCCACCATCCTTTACTCAAAATATATTCAAAAAAAGAAGAGATATACAATAACTACTGTTGTATATCTCTTCTTTTACTGTTAGTTAATAGTGGAGTTTGCTTTTTCTTGCTTCGTGAAATAATCAATAATGCCCATCGCACTAATTTCTATATCTAGATGTAAAATGTTATAAACGGAATGATCTGCTGGAACGTTTAACTTTGTAAGATGAGAAGAGATTTTATCCATTAATAAAGTTTGTAAAGCTTTAGTCGCTTCATCGAAATCATTATACTGTTCAAAGACTTCCTTACCAGTATGAACGAAAATAGGTAGCCAATGTTCCAGTTGATTATATATTTCTGTAACATGAGAGGATGCGCCGTAATGACCGAAATAAATAGTATCTACATTCATGCTTTGAATGTGATTTTTAGAAGCAATCATCGCATCTGGTTGGAATTGCGAAGGGGACGTTGATGGTAGATATAACTCTACATCAACGTCTGCGAGTTCTCTATAATAAATTCCAATTGTATCGCCAGTAAAAATCCCGTTTGTTAATGAATCGTGAATGCTAATATGGTGCTTCGCATGCCCTGGTGTATCATAAAATGTAAGGATGCGGTCTTCTGCAATTTTTAACGTATCACCATGTTGTACAATATGAACACGTTCTTCTTCAATTGGAAGAATTGGATCAAAGAGTTTATCGAAATCTTCTTTGTACACAGCTTTTGCACCTAAAATAAGTTTTGTTGGATCAATCATATGACGAGCACCACGAGAATGCACATATAACGTAGCATTTGGGCATTTTTCCATCATTAAACCAGCAGCACCGGCGTGATCTAAATGAATATGTGTAACGATAATGTTTTTAACATCGTTTAAATCAATATGTAATTGTTGTAAGCCGTCTAAAATATACGGAAGAGAAGGGGCTGCACAAGTTTCAATTAAAGTAATATCGTCACCTAATAAAACGTACGTACCTGTTCGTTCATTATGCTGTAAATCGAAATCATCAATAAGATATAGGTGAGAAGATAATTGCTCTACTTTTTTCATATTTACCACTCCTTATATATTACATGTTTCTATTATACGCTAAAATAGAAAAAAGGCAGAAAACGAAAGCTCGTCTTCTGCCTTTTGTAATACTATTATTTCGTTTGTTGTTTATTAATAGACATAATGAACAGTCCAACAATCCCACCAACTAATGGAAGCATAATTTCTCCTGCTAAATTAAAGTAGGAGCTTAAGAATAAACCATTTACATCGATTACCCAGCCAGTAACATACAATAACATCATATATAGTACGAAATAAAACTCGCGATTTGAAATCGTTTCATGTTGTGCAGTTTTCATAATGAACACCATCCTTTTCTTTTATAATGGAATATAAACTGTCACATTTTATTCACATTTCGATTGTAAAACTTTCCATCATAAAAGTCTAGTAGTTTGTGCCGAATTTTCGAACGGAAATAAAGCGCTATCATTATAGCGTATAAGTACGTAATAAGAGCTGTATATTCACGAATGTAGTATAGTATAAACATAGAATGATAGTGAAGAGAGGGGCAAAGACAATGACAGTTTATGATTTTTCAGCTAAAACAATTACAGGTGAAGAAAAATCGTTAAAAGATTACGAAGGAAAAGCACTTCTTATTGTAAATGTAGCTAGTAAATGTGGTTTCACACCGCAATATAAAGGATTACAAGAGGTGTATGATAAATATAAAGACCAAGGACTCGAAATACTCGGATTTCCTTGTAACCAATTCGGGGGACAAGAACCAGGTACAGAAGCGGACATTACTAGTTTTTGTGAATTAAACTACGGTGTAAACTTCCCAATGTTTGCAAAGGTTGATGTGAAAGGTGATAAGGCTCATCCTTTATATACATACATGACAGAACAAGCACCAGGTTTACTCGGTATGAAAGCAGTGAAATGGAATTTTACGAAGTTTTTAATCGGAAAAGACGGGAAAGTAGTAGGGCGTTTTGCGCCGCAGACGAAGCCGGTAGATTTAGAGGTTGAGATTGAGAAGGTACTTGGAGAATAATTAGGAGTTTCACTTTATTAAAAAACGTCTCAAAGAACAATGTAGTTTTTTGAGACGTTTTCTTTAAACTCACATTTTCAAGATTAAATAACTGTATCAAAGCCATCTGATTTAGGTAGAGAACCTGCTTTTTTCATAAGCACTTCCCATAAGTGTACGGATGTCTTCCATTCTGCTGCAGCCTGCCCCTGTTGATACATAGCGTTCTCATAACTGGCAGTAAGTTGTTGCATATCGGCCGATTTGTAAAGTGTATCGATATGGAGAGCGTATTCTCGGAATGTTTGACTTTCACCCCGTGGTATGCCAATTCTCGCAAATTGTTTTAAAAGTGCACCGTAAGCTTTTTGATAAACAGCATCATCTTTTCGGTATCTATAGAAATGAATAATAAGAAATGTCATCCATTTCATTCTAGTGATAAAGAGAATGTATCCCATAATACTAATTGGTATCGTAGAGAGGAATACGTACCACCAAGAAAAACTAGTTTTAGAATTTGTGACCTTTTTAGTAGAAGCTTCTTCTGTATGTTCTATTAAACTTTTAAGTTTTGCTTCATTATTTCGTTGGTGTATTTGCTCGTTATTAGAATTATTTGCTTCGCTATTTTGTGAAATAGGAGCAGGCGTATTATTTATAAAATTATAGGGATTGGTAAATCCTTTTGTTGGTTCGAATGGAATCCATCCGTATCCTGGGAAATATACTTCGACCCAAGAGTGTGCGTTATCGTTCGTGATTGTATAAACATCCGCACCTTCTGCAGAGGCAAGTGTATTGTCAAGAGTTCCTTCTGTATAGCCTTTTACCCAGCGAGCAGGAATCCCGGCAGAACGAAGTAGTACAATCATAGACGTCGAAAAATTATTACAGTAGCCGCTTTTTGTATCGAAAAGGAATTGATCTACATAATCTTGGCTTTTGGCAGGAAATAAGACATTCGTTGATTCGTATGTAAAAGAGTTGTCTGTGAAGTAATTTTCAATAGCTAATACTTTATCATATCGGTTGTCTTTATCATTTGTAAGATTGGCAGCCAAGTCTTTTACGCGCTGTGGTAATGACTCGGGAAGTTGTGTGTACTTTGTCATAAAATAAGGATTTGTTTCTTGACCTTCATTTGTTTTTACAGCTTTCAAGTTTTCTATGGAAAACTCAGGGATCTCATATGTTACTTTATACGAATGTAAAGTAGTAGAAGAGTCTCCATTCATTGTATAAATTTTTTCTGAAAACGAGTTAACACTGTATGATACATCAGAAGAAGCCTCAACTGATACTAATCCTGCTGGATAGGTAAGGTGAGGATAACTTTTTAGCATGGTAATTGTTGCCTCAGTCGTTTCCGTTTTTGTATTTTGTTCGTACCAGCTTACGACGTCGTTTTTATTTTTAAAAGAAACCTTTTTCGGATTTTCAGAAATTTCCCAGCCTTTTCCTGTATAAAAATCTTTTGTTTCTACTCGCCAATATTGTTTGTTTTGCGTTCGTGCTGTGAAAACAATTGTAGGATCCGCCTTAAAAGGACCACCTAATCGCGAGTCATCTAAACCATACCCAATTGTAGAAACTTTTTGTTCTTTACTTGCTTCAGATGTGTTGAATTTTAAAAAATCCATTGGGTTTGGCCATTGAGGGCCAAATTTTGGAGCAAAGTATGCGATGGTTGCTAATAATACAATAAATATTGTAAGTGGTCTAAGTAATTTTGAGATTTCCCTAGCATAATTTTGTAAGTGTTCGCGCTCTTTTATTCGTTCTACTTGAAGAAGACTAAGCATAAAAAAGCCGATGACAACAGTACGAATAATAGCGTAGTTTGCATTGTATAAATGTAAGTTATGAAAAGTTGCGATATAAATAATAGTCAATACAAGAAATAAAAACCCACGTTTTTTATGAATAATCCAAAATGAAGTGAAAGAACTCAAAAACCAAAATGAGAGAAAAAATAAAACCGTCGGAAAAACTGGAGAAATATCTAGTAAATTCCCTTGGAAAAATAGGGAGGAATTTCGAGACATATCAGAAAAGAGTGTTGTTAGCCAAGATGGATTTATAAAAGCATTTTTATAATATAGGGAATGAATGATAAATAGGACTGTGACAATTTTTATTGGAATCTGCCACCTCGTTTGAAAAAAAGAGAGAGCGAAGCAAATTCCTATAAATGTTACGAAAATATCTAATCTACCTACATTTGTAATACCTATAAGAGGTCTTATCCATTCTAGTAAAAGAAGAAATACACATGCATGCATGAAGAATTTGTTCGTATCCCACTTGTATTTTGCTTGTAATGTTATCATTTGCTCACCTCAAAAAACACGTTTGTATACCGGTTTTCATAAACCGTGTTTACAAATATTTGTCGTTTTTTTAGAGTTTCTAATATACTGAGTTCTCGGTGTGAAAGTTGATTCGCTTTTTCTTTCACGACAAAAATCATACATTTTCTATTTCTTATAGCAGCACAATCAGCCGCCTTTTGAATATCGGGAGAAAGATTACTTGTTACGAGTATAACCGTGACGGGCTCATAAATTTTTCTTAGTTCTATTTCTACACTCTGGGAGAGCGGGAATACACTGTCTGCTTGTACTTTTGCTAAATGACAAAGGATTTGTTGTAACTGCGTATCTCCATTATCTAAAGGGAAAATAGTTTGTTCTTTTCCGATAGACACGAATGATGCTGGTGAATTTTGTTTCAAGACAGCCCTTACGATAGAGGCAGTAAATGTGACGACTGATTCGAATAGAGGAGACTCGGTTCTGTCTATGAATATCATGATATTATGGCTGCGCTGTTGTTCAAACTCTTTTGTCATAATATTGTTTGTTCGTGCAGTTGCTTTCCAATCAATCCATGAAAAGCGATCTCCAGGTTTATAGTCTCTGACACCGACAGAGATTGTAGAGTCTTTTGCAGAATTTATATTTGCTGAAAGCGCTCCTTGTTCGAAATGATTTTCCAATTGTCGATACGCTATATCTACATACTGGGGATAGACTAAAAATGTATCTGGAACTGAAAAAGTTACTTCTTTCTCCATCATGCCGAATAAATCGCCAGTTTTGACACGAACGCTTGAAAAAGTGTGCTCGCCTCTAGGGATTGTGTCAATAACATATTGAAACGAAATATTTCGTTTCAATCCTGGGAAGAGTACTACCTTATTCATCTTTGTTTGTTTACAACTTATAAATTGTGGTGGCAGTTCATCTTCTATAACTAAATAAAGTAAGGGAAAAGGAAATTTTCTTTTTATTGTAATCGTGCTTACAAATTGTTCTCCTACTACATATCCATTTTGGTTTGTTGTTCGTTTTACTTCAGCGTCCCGTAAAGCGTAGAAGGGGAGTAGTAGTGAATAAAGAGCAATGGGAATTGTGCTGTAAAATAAAAACCAACTTACAAACCCTCCTTGAAACATAGCGTACACAAATGTTAAGACTAGGCATAAAGGGAGTAGCAATAACTTCATAACGTGATATAGCGCTCGCAGCATTCGTTTCATCAAGGGTTCATCGTCCTTTGAGTCGGCACGGTAGTTCGTGCAACGATTTTTGCGATAACTTGTTCTCCTGTTATCCCTTCAAATTTTGCTTCCATTTTTAGAATGAGCCTATGCGCTAAAACGTAAGGAGCTAAAAATTTAACATCGTCTGGAATAACATAATTTCTGCCATGGATAAATGCATAAGCTTGTGAAGCTTTCATTAAAGCAATTGAGCCACGTGGACTTGCTCCTAGCTGTATAGAGCTATACGTACGAGTCTGATTAACAAGCTTTACAATGTAATGCTTAATTGCTTTGTCCATACTTACTACCCGTACGCTTTGTTGTAAGTAAAGTAATTCTTCTATTGTAGTAATGGCCTGTAATTGAGAGAGTGGATTTGTTTTTTCCATCCGGTTTAAAATTTCAAATTCTTCTTCTGGTGTAGGATATCCCATTTTTAGTTTCAATAAGAAACGATCGAGCTGAGCTTCTGGTAGAGAATATGTTCCTTCATATTCGACCGGATTTTGTGTAGCCATGACAAAGAACGGTTTTGGTAAAGGCCTTGTAATGCCATCTATTGTAATATTGCCTTCTTCCATACATTCAAGTAAAGCAGATTGTGTCTTAGGAGATGTACGATTAATTTCATCAGCAAGTACAAAATTCCCCATAATTGGTCCAGGCTTGAACTCAAATTGGAGCTCTTTCGGATTATAAATAGAAACTCCTGTTACATCTGACGGCAGTAAATCAGGTGTAAATTGAATTCGCTTGTAATCCGCATCAATGGATTTAGAAAGAGCACGTACTAGCATTGTTTTGCCGACACCAGGAACATCTTCTAATAGCACATGACCTTCAGCTAAGAGAGCTGTCAAAGCTAAGATTGTTTCTTTTCGTTTTCCGACCATTATTTTTTCAATATTATTGATTATTTTTTCTACAGTGGGATGTAATGAATCAAGCTGGGGCATCGTAATCCTCCTAATTTTATTATCGTTTTCTAATCTATTTAGTGGACAAATTTATAATTCTATTTGCAGGTAGTAAAAATTTTATCATTAATTCTAAGAATATTCAGAATATTTATTTCGATTACATCTAGTATAATTGTTTCCGTAACTAAGGGCAATACAGTAAATAATGATTTGTAGTTTTATGTAAAATATGTCTGGATATAAAATAGTATTGTTAAAGAAAAAATTCCTTATATACAATTTCTAAACTCTTCCTTATGGCAGTTTTGAAATAATATCAAAACTCTTTTTTATATATTTATAAAGAAAAACGTAGGAATTTCTCCTGCGTTTTTCTTTTGCAAAATAGTCGATACCTCAAAATACCATTCTCCTAATAATCACGATTAATCATAACCCTTCAAAACGGAATAAAAGATTTTCTCACAAACTTATTTTCTACTGAATTTTTGACAATCTCTTGAACTGTGCGAAATGTCACATCTGTATTTTACAACCTCTCTTATAGTAAGGGTATGTAAGAGAGACGTATTAAAGGAGTGAACAGTATGAAGAAGAAACCTTCAGCACTAATGAGACGTTTAAAATATTTTTCACCAATAGATCGTTATAACGATAATCATACTCAAGAAACATATGAAGATCGTGAATGGGAGAATGTGTACAGAAAGCGTTGGCAGCATGATAAAGTAATTCGTTCTACACATGGTGTGAACTGTACTGGTTCATGTAGCTGGAATATATATGTGAAAGATGGAATCGTAACTTGGGAAGGACAGGAGCTTAACTATCCAACTACAGGTCCAGATATGCCTGATTTTGAACCACGAGGATGTCCGCGTGGAGCGAGTTTTTCTTGGTATATTTATAGTCCACTTCGTGTGAAATATCCGTATGTACGTGGTGTTCTTTGGAGTATGTGGCAAGAGGAATTACAAAATAACAAGTCACCACTAGATGCTTGGAAAAGCATTGTGGAAAACCCTGAAAAAGCACGCAAGTATAAGCAGGCACGTGGTAAAGGGGGATTCATTCGTGCGAATTGGGATGAAGTGTTACAACTTGTTTCTGCTTCATTACTCTACACAGTAATGAAATACGGTCCAGACCGAAATGTTGGTTTTTCACCAATTCCAGCTATGTCGATGTTAAGTCATGCTGCTGGTAGTCGTTTTATGCAACTTATGGGCGGGCCAATGCTTAGTTTCTATGATTGGTACGCAGATTTACCACCAGCTTCTCCTCAAATTTGGGGCGATCAAACAGATGTACCAGAAAGTAGTGACTGGTATAACTCTGGTTACATTATGACATGGGGTTCAAATGTACCGATGACGAGAACACCAGATGCTCACTTTTTAGCAGAGGTTCGATATAAAGGAACGAAAGTCGTTTCTGTCAGTCCTGACTTCGCTGAATCTACAAAGTTTGCCGATGATTGGATTAGTGTAAAACAAGGTACAGATGGTGCACTTGCGATGGCAATGGGGCATGTGATCTTACAAGAGTTTTACGTAGATAATCAAGTGGAATATTTCACAAAGTATGCGAAGCAATATACTGATTTTCCTTTCTTTGTCACATTGAAACAAAAAGGAGATCAATTCGTTGCTGATCGTTTCTTAAACGCTTCTGATATTGGACGCGAAACGAAGTTAGGAGAATGGAAGCCTGTTCTTTGGAACGAGAATACGAATGATTTTGCAACACCTCAAGGCACAATGGGCTCACGTTGGGATAACGAAAAGAAATGGAACTTGCGTTTAGAAGATGAAGAAACAGGTGAAAAGATTGACCCACGTCTTTCTTTACTTGGAATGGAAGAATCGATTGGAACTGTACAAATTCCGTACTTCTCTGATGATGGAAACAAAGTATTAGAACGTACAATTCCAGTGAAAAAGGTTATGACAGAAGAAGGCGAAGTGTTCGTTACAACTGTATACGACTTAACGTTAGCAAATTACGGCGTGAACCGAGGGCTTGGCGGACAAGAGCCGAAAGACTTCAATGATGATGTACCGTTTACACCTGCATGGCAAGAGAAAATGACAGGAGTGAAACGAGAACTAATTATTCAAATCGCTCGTGAGTTCGCACAAAATGCCGTTGATACAAATGGTCGCTCGATGATTATTGTTGGAGCTGGTATTAACCATTGGTTTAATTCTGATACGATTTATCGCGCAGTTTTAAATCTTGTTCTTCTAGTTGGAGCACAAGGAGTAAACGGCGGGGGATGGGCGCATTATGTTGGGCAAGAAAAATTACGACCAGCAGAAGGATGGCAAACAATCGCGATGGCAAAAGATTGGCAAGGGCCACCGAAATTACAAAATGGTACATCTTTCTTCTATTTCGTAACAGATCAATGGCGCTATGAAGATACACCGGTTGGACATTTAGCATCACCAGTAGAAGGCAACTCTCGTTATCAACATCACGGTGATTACAACGTATTAGCGGCACGACTTGGCTGGCTACCTTCGTATCCGACATTCGAGAAAAATGGGATTGAATTATATAAAGAAGCTGTTGCTGCTGGTGCAACAACGCAAGAAGAAATCGGAAAATATGTTGCACAAAAATTAAAAGAAAAAGAACTAAAATTTGCGATTGAAGATCCAGATAACAAAAACAACTTCCCGCGCAACTTATTCGTATGGCGTGCGAACTTAATTTCAAGTTCTGGTAAAGGACACGAATATTTCTTAAAACATTTATTAGGTACAACAAACGGGTTAATGAATGACGATAGTGATTCATTACGACCAGAAGAAATTAAATGGCATGAAGAAGCACCAGAAGGGAAGTTAGATTTACTCATTAACTTAGATTTCCGTATGGCTGGAACAGCGCTTTATTCTGATATCGTCTTACCTGCTTCAACTTGGTACGAAAAACATGATTTAAGTAGTACAGATATGCATCCATTTGTGCATCCATTTAATCCAGCAATCGGTTCACCGTGGGAAGCGCGCTCTGACTGGGATATTTTCACTTCACTTTCTAAAGCTGTGTCAGATTTAGCGAAGAAAATTGATCTTGAACCAATGAAAGAAGTTGTTGCAACGCCACTTCTTCACGATACACCGCAAGAATTAGCGCAACCACTTGGCAAGATTAAAGATTGGAGCAAAGGTGAGTGTGAGCCAATACCAGGTAAAACAATGCCACAAATTCATGTTGTTGAAAGAGATTATAAAACAATTTATGACAAAATGACTTCGCTAGGACCAAATGCGGGAAAACAACCGATTGGTACGAAAGGGATTTCTTGGTCCGCAGAAAAAGAGTATGAGCAATTAAAGAGCCGATTAGGAGTTGTTCGAACGGATTCTATTGCAAAAGGTTGCCCAGACATAAAAGAAGCAATCAATGCTGCTGAAGCGGTATTAACACTTTCTTCTACAACAAATGGTCATATGGCTGTAAAAGCATGGGAAGCACTTGAAAAACAAACGGATTTAAAATTACGTGATTTAGCAGAAGAACGTGAAGAAGAATGCTTCACATTTGAACAAATTACAGCGCAGCCAAAAACAGTAATTACTTCTCCGGCCTTTACAGGTTCTGAAAAAGGTGGACGTCGTTACTCACCGTTTACAACAAATGTGGAACGCCTCATCCCTTGGAGAACAATCACTGGACGACAATCTTTCTACTTAGATCATGACATGATGAAAGAATTTGGTGAAACGATGGCAACGTTTAAACCGATTCTGCAACATAAACCGTTCCGTAAATCACGACCTGAAGTAGAAGGAAAAGAGATTACGTTAAATTATTTAACGCCGCATAATAAGTGGTCCATTCATAGTATGTATTTCGATTCATTACCGATGTTAACGCTGTTTAGAGGTGGTCCAACTGTTTGGATGAATAAAGAGGATGCTGAAGAAGCTGGTGTAGCAGATAATGATTGGATTGAGTGCTTTAATCGTAACGGTGTTGTTGTAGCCCGTGCTGTTGTAACGCATCGTATACCGAGAGGAATGGCGTTTATGCACCATGCACAAGATCGTCACATTAACGTACCTGGTACGAAATTAACAAGTAACCGCGGGGGAACGCATAATAGTCCAACTCGAATTCACGTAAAACCGACACATATGATTGGTGGATATGGTCAATTAAGTTATGGATTTAACTATTACGGTCCGACTGGGAACCAGCGTGACTTAAACGTTGTAATTCGCAAACTGAAGGAGGTAGATTGGCTTGAAGATTAAAGCACAAGTCGGAATGATAATGAATCTAGATAAATGCATCGGCTGCCATACTTGTAGCGTAACGTGCAAAAACACCTGGACAAATCGTCCAGGTGCTGAATATATGTACTTCAATAACGTAGAAACGAAGCCTGGAATTGGTTATCCGAAACAATGGGAAGATCAGGAGAAATATAAAGGCGGTTGGGAATTGAAAAATGGTGAAATTCAGCTGAAATCTGGTTCGAAAATGAAACGTCTTATGAACATTTTCCACAATCCAGATCAACCAACAATTGATGATTATTTTGAACCTTGGAATTATGATTATGAAACGTTAACAAATAGTCCGCAACGTAAGCATCAACCAGTTGCTCGTCCGAAATCAGCAATTACAGGCGAATTTATCGACAAAATTGAATGGGGTCCAAACTGGGAAGATGATTTAGCAGGCGGACATATAACAGGATTGCAAGATCCGAACGTAAAGAAAATGGAAGAAGAAATTAAAACAGATTTTGAAAACGTCTTTATGATGTATTTACCACGCATATGCGAACATTGTATGAATCCCTCGTGCGTATCATCTTGTCCATCTGGTGCGATGTATAAACGTGAAGAAGATGGGATTGTTCTTGTCGATCAAAATGCATGTCGCGCATGGAGATTCTGCGTATCATCTTGTCCATATAAAAAAGTGTATTTTAACTGGCAAACGAATAAAGCTGAAAAATGTACAATGTGTTTCCCACGTATTGAAGCGGGTATGCCAACGATTTGTTCGGAAACATGTGTAGGACGTATTCGGTATATTGGGGTAATGCTATATGACGCTGACAAAGTAAAAGAAGCAGCTTCTGTTGAAGACGAAAAAGATTTATATGAATCTCAGCTTACTGTTTTTCTAGATCCAAATGATCCAGAAGTGGCAGCTGAAGCGAAAAAACAAGGAATTCCTGAAGAATGGATTAAAGCGGCGCAACAATCGCCAATTTATAAAATGATTATCGATTGGAAAATTGCTCTACCTCTTCACCCAGAGTATCGTACAATGCCAATGGTTTGGTATATCCCGCCGCTTAGCCCGATTATGAATATGGTGGAGGGAAAAGGTAGTAACTGGCAAGCAGAAGAGATTTTCCCTGCTATTGATAATATGCGTATTCCAATTCAATATTTAGCGAATTTACTCACTGCGGGGGATGAATCACACATTCGTCTTACATTGAAGAAAATGGCTGTTATGCGAACGCATATGAGAGCACTTCAAATTAATAAAGAGCCAAATGAAGCTGTATTAAAAGAACTTGGTTTAACGAAACAGGATGTAGAAGATATGTATCGTCTTCTTGCCATCGCGAAATATAAAGATCGCTTCGTTATTCCGACATCTCACCGTGAACAAGTGGCAGATTTATATAGCGAACAAGGAAGCTGTGGTTTATCATTCACAGGTGGTCCAGGCTCTTGTATGACAATTTCTTAAATAAAGGGGGCAGAAAATTATGAAACAAAGTTTACAAACAGCTTTTTCTTGTTCTTCTTTTCTTCTCTCCTATCCTGAACTAGGGTGGAGAGAAGCTTTAACTGAATTGCAAGAAGAGGTTGAAACAATAGAACAGGAAGACGTTAAAGCGTCACTTACAGGCTTTATAAAGCAAGCGCTAGATAAAACGAATGATCAACTCATTGATAGTTACGTATATACATTCGATTTTGGGAAGAAAACAAATATGTATCTTACTTATATGAACACTGGTGACCAAAGAGAAAGAGGTATTGAATTACTAGAGTTAAAACAACATTATAAAAAATCAGGTTTTAGCGTAACAGATAAAGAACTACCTGACTATTTACCACTTTTACTTGAGTTTTTTGCAAATGCAAATGAGCAAGACAGTGAACCAATTATGAGTAAATACACGGAAAATATACAAGCATTACATGTTCAATTAAAAGAAGCGGGTAGTATGTATGAACCAATTCTTGCGTCTGTGCTACTCGCTATCGAAACATGGGGTATACAGACAAATTAGAAAGGAGCGTTGTCAAAATGATGGATCAATTTCTTTGGATATTGTTTCCCTATATCATTTTTGCGATCTTTATCGGTGGACATATTTTTAGATACAACTATGATCAATTTGGATGGACATCAAAATCTAGTGAACTATTAGAAAAGAAGATGCTCCGGGTCGGAAGTCTATTATTCCACTTTGGGATCATGTTCGTAATTGGCGGCCATGTTATGGGGATTTTAATTCCAGAAGCTGTATATCGTTCAATAGGTATTTCTGAGCATATGTATCATGTAGTAGCAATTAGTTTTGGGCTTCCGGCAGGTATTGCTTCTATTATCGGTTTAATTATATTAACGTACCGCCGTGTAACAGTAAAGCGTATCATTGCAACGAGTACAAAGGGAGATTATATTGCGCTTATTTTATTACTTATCGTAATGCTAGCAGGACTTTCTTCAACATTTTTAAATATAGATTCAAAAGGATTTGATTATCGTACAACGATTGGCCCTTGGTTCCGAAGTCTCTTTATTCTCCAACCGAAAGTTGAATATATGATGGAAGTACCAGTATGGTTTAAAATTCATATTCTTGCAGGAATGGGTTTATTCGCAGTATGGCCATTTACAAGACTTGTACATGTATTTAGTGCCCCAATTAAATATGTAAGCCGTAGTTATGTAATTTACAGAAGACGTATTCCTAATGAGTTGAAAAAATAATACTGCTGTAAACGGATAGGAGCTAATGGTTAAAACGAAACGAGGTCTAATATGGAAGGCCTCGTTTTTGTTTATATAGGGAATAACCGTTAATAAGTAGCTTAAATTGAAAAAAGATTAGCATCTAAATAAGATGCTAATCAATGCTACAAACAGAGGTAGAGCAATCTTCACAAGCAATTTCACATTTTAAAAATTGTAAATCGTGGATTGTAATCTTTCCTTTATGAATAGAAATTGTACCTTGCTTTTTTAATTCATTTAACATTCGATTTACACTTTCACGTGAAGTTGCACAGAAATTAGCAAGTTCTTGATTCGTTAATGGTAAATCGATGAGAATCCCATTTTCTTTTAATACACCGTAACTATTTGTCATTCGTATAAGAGTAGAATACAGGGCACCTTTTTTGCCGTGTAATACTAAATCTCGGAACTTCGTTTGCATTCTTCTTAAATGTTCACTAATCCATTTCATAAATTCAAATACAAGTGCGGGTTTTTGGAGCAATGCTTTTTCTAAGGTTTCACGCTTTATAACCCCTACTTCAACATCTTCAAGGCATTTTGAATTTAATAAATACTTCGCATTGTCCGTGAATAATGTTAATTCTCCAATAATGTCGTATGCCGAACAAATACGGAGTGTTAATTCTTGCCCGTCAGCACTTAATTTACTAATTTGTACTTTTCCTGAGTGGATGATATAGAGCTCTGTTGCCTCCATACCTTCTTGAAAAATAAAACTACCTTTTTTAATTTGCATTTTATATTCAACAGATGCAAGTAATTCTTTTAAATCTTGAGATAATGTCATACTGTTTGCCACAGTGATCACCTTTCTTCTTATAAGCAATACATTTCCTATTTTGAGTGTAAGTATGATGAAAATGCAAGAGCTATTTTAAAAATACATTGAAATTTCAATGACCGTAAGGGGGAAGTGATTTTCAATTTTTAGTTTGAAAAATTCAATAGACAAAGTGGATGAGATTAAAGATGTGAACAAAATTCGAACGGATTTGTGAAGAATTTTTGAATGGGGAAAGTAATGTGAGAAAAGTCACATTGAATATGTAGCTTCTTTTTTATAATGAAGGCAAATAAAAAAATGAAAGCTTACTAAGGATTACAGCAGAAAAGAAGGGATATAGATGCACGAGAACATGAAAGATTCTTTAGAACGGCCACTTCAAGATTTACGTATTTCAGTTATTGATCGTTGTAATTTTAGGTGTACATACTGTATGCCTGCTGAAGTGTTCGGACCTGATTACGCTTTTTTACAGGAAGAGCTTTTATTAACGTTTGATGAAATAGAAAGATTAGCGAGATTATTTATAAGTCTGGGAGTCAATAAAATTAGGCTTACTGGCGGTGAACCGTTATTGCGTAAAGACTTACCGATGTTAATTGCAAGACTTGCAAAGCTAGAAGGCTTAAAAGATATTGGACTCACAACAAACGGTATTCATTTAGCAAAACAAGCAAAGGCGTTAAAAGAAGCGGGATTAAAACGTGTAAATATTAGTTTAGATGCGATAGAGGATTATGTCTTCAAAAAAATTAATGGACGAAATGTAAATACAAAACCTGTACTGAAAGGAATTGAAGCAGCAAAGGCTGCTGGATTAGAAGTAAAGGTAAATATGGTCGTAAAAAAAGGAATGAATGATAGTCAAATTCTTCGTATGGCTCGTTATTTTAAAGAACAAGCCATTCAGCTCCGTTTTATAGAGTTTATGGATGTGGGCAGTACAAACGACTGGAACTTTGAACAAGTTATTACGAAGGAACAATTAATAGAGAAGATTAATCGCGTATATCCAGTTGAGCCCGCTCAGCCTCGTTACTTTGGAGAAGTTGCGAAATTGTATCGATATGTAGGGAGCGATGCAGAAGTTGGGTTTATTACTTCAGTATCTGAGTCATTTTGTTCTTCTTGTACGAGAGCTCGTATCTCGGCAGACGGCAAGTTTTTCACGTGTCTATTTGGAACGAAAGGAACGGATTTGCGAACGCTTCTTCGAGGAAATATTTCTGATGCATCACTATTAAAAATTTTACAACATACATGGCGATATAGAACAGATCGATATTCAGATGAAAGAACGGCGGAAAGTACAAATCAACGTCCAAAAGTTGAAATGTCCTACATTGGCGGATAGTGAGAGGAGGATTCCCTATGCAAGAGCGATATGCAAGGCAAATATTGTTTTCTGGAATTGGTGAAATAGGACAAAGAAAAATAAGAGAAAAGCATGTGCTCCTAATTGGTGCAGGTGCATTAGGAGCTGCGAATGCAGAAACACTCGTTAGGATGGGAATTGGGAAATTGACAATCGCTGACCGTGACTACGTGGAATGGAGTAATTTACAGCGGCAACAGTTATACATAGAAGAAGATGCGCAGCAATGCAAACCGAAAGCAATTGCAGCGGCAGAACATGTAAGGAAGATTAATTCTGAAGTAAAAATTGTACCAGTTGTAACGGATGTCACAATGCAAGAAATAGAAGAGTTAACAAAAGAAGTGGATCTCATCATAGATGCGACTGACAATTTCGATACGCGCCTACTTATAAATGACATTTCACAAAAAGAAAATATACCTTGGATATATGGTGGATGCATTGGAAGTTACGGTGTAACGTATACAATTCTTCCTGGGAAAACACCATGTTTTCGCTGTCTAATGGATCATCCTATGGGCGGTGCAACATGCGATACAGCCGGAATCATTCAGCCAGCTGTACAAATGGTCGTTGCTCACCAAGTAACAGAGGCGATGAAAATATTGGTGGATGATTATGAGTCGTTAAGAGGAACGATGTTATCATTTGATATTTGGAACAATCAATATCTTTCATTAAAAGTAAATAGACAGAAAAAAAGTACATGTCCATCTTGTGGGAAATCACGAACGTATCCAAGTCTAACATTTGAAGCGCAGATGAAAACGGAAGTGCTATGCGGACGGAATACAGTTCAAATCCGTTCAGGAATAAAGAGAGATCTTAATTTAAACGAAATTCAAAAACGATTACAAAAAAGTGTACATGTCCAAAAAACGCCTTACTTACTATCATTTCTAATTGATGAATATCGTTTCGTTTTATTTACAGACGGTAGGGCATTTATTCATGGAACAAATGATGTGAAAATAGCAAAACGATTATACGCAAAATATATAGGATGAACAGAAAGAGCGTTGCCCCTTATTAAAACGAGGTGAAAAAGAATGTTAGAAAAACGTATACCAATTCCGGTGGCAGAAGCAGTGGCACGTGTAATGAAATACGCTCATCAAGGTGAAATAGAAAAGGTTTCTCTTATAGAAAGTTACGGAAGAATTCTTGGAGAAGATGTTATTGCAGATCATGATGTCCCTCACTTTGATCGCTCTCCATACGACGGGTTTGCGATTCGAGCAGAAGATACAAAAGAAGCGAGTAGTAGTAACCCCATTCAGTTTGAAGTGATTGGCGAAATTGGAGCAGGTTTTGTTTTTCCAGAAGAAGTGAAACCATTTCAAACTGTCCGTATTATGACAGGTGCCGCAATTCCAGCCGGATGTAATGCAGTTGTTATGTTAGAGCTAACTGAAGGATTTGAAGAAAGTGAAAAGACTTATATGAAATTGAAACGCTCCTTTATTGCTGGGGATAACATTTCTTTTAAAGGTGAAGATGTAAAACAAAATACCATCCTTGTGAAAAAAGGGACTGTTATTAACCCTGGAGTAGTGGCGCTTCTTTCTACGTTTGGTTATAGTACCGTTTACGTTGTAAAACAGCCGGTTATCGGAATTGTAACGACAGGAAGCGAACTGCTTGAAGTACATGAACAATTAAAGCCAGGGAAGATTCGAAATAGTAACTCCTATATGATAGCTGCTCAAGTTGAACGAGCGGGCGGAGTTGTACAGTATTATGGACAATTCGCTGACGATTTTGAGACGTGTTATAACACTGTGAAAAAAGCGATAAAAGAAGTCGATATTTTAATTACAACTGGTGGCGTTTCGGTAGGAGACTATGACTATTTACCTGCTATTTATGAGGAATTACGAGCTAATGTGCTTTTCAACAAAATAGCGATGCGACCAGGAAGTGTGACAACTGTAGCTGAGCTAGAAGGAAAACTATTATTTGGTCTATCTGGTAATCCTTCAGCTTGTTATGTCGGTTGTGAATTATATGTTCGGCCAGTCATTGGAACATATTTGCATAGAAAAGATTCGCACGTATATCGTACAGAGGCAATATTACAGAAAGACTTTCTGAAAGCAAACCCATTTACTCGTTTTGTACGAGGGAAAGTGGAAATTGTAGATGGAACATTGCAAGCTACACCAGTTGGTTTAGACAAATCTAGTGCAATTTCTTCACTTGCAGGGGCGAATGCATGTATCGTCCTGCCGGGAGGAACGAGAGGATTTAAAGCAGGAATAACTGTCTCGGTACTGTTATTAGAATCAAGCGCCGGAAGTGAGTGGCCGTGGGAAGAACCACTTCGATCATACAAATAATAGAAAAATAGATTGCTAACTTATACAAAGATAAGAGGTGCAAGATGGCACATACGTATTATGAAGTAATTGATACACCTATTTCAATTGAAGAAGTTACAAACAAAGTAATTCGTCGTGAATGTGGCGCAGTTGCGACTTTCATTGGTACTGTTAGAGAATTTACGAAAGGCCGTCGTACGCTATATTTAGAGTATGTAGCATATAAGTCAATGGCGGAGAAACAGCTTAAGAGAATTGGCACCGAAGTAGGAGAGATGTGGCCTGGGACAAATGTCGCCATTACACATCGCATTGGTACATTACAAATTTCTGATCTTGCTGTTGTCGTCGCTGTTTCTACACCACACCGGAAAGCTGCCTATGAGGCGAACGAATATATTATGGAGCGTATAAAACAAATTGTTCCAATATGGAAGAAAGAGTTTTGGAAAGATGGTGAGTCATGGATAGGTGATCAGTTAGAGAAGGTAGCGTATGCAAATGGTGAGCCTGGAAAGGAGATGAGAATATGATTGAAGTACTATTATTTGCACATTTACAAGAAGAAGTAAGTAAGTCAGCATTACACATAGATTGTGAAAATATTACGGTTGCTGAACTAAAGGAAGTCCTTATTACGAAATACAACGTAGCAATTTCAAGTGAGATAATGGTCGCTATAAATGAAGAGTATGCAAATGAGGATGATATCATTCAAACTGGCGATGTCATAGCAATGATTCCGCCAGTAAGTGGTGGTTGATTCTTTTCAGCCTAATCATGTTAGGACGTGATTAGGCTGGAGGGAATGAATATAACTATGCATACATAGGAGGGAACAGGATGAAAGGTCCTAATTTTCAATTAAGTTTACAAACTTCTAATCTAGTTATCGGTTTTATGGTATGGGTTATTTTATCATCATTAATGCCTTATATTAAAGCGGATATTCCATTAACTGCGGGACAAATTTCTATGGTAACAGCAGTACCGGTTATTTTAGGTTCTGTTCTTCGTATTCCAATTGGCTATTGGACAAATCGTTTCGGAGCAAGAAAATTATTCTTTATTAGTTTTATTCTATTATTATTTCCTGTCTTTTATATTAGTGTTGCCAATTCTATGATGGATTTAATTATTGGTGGATTATTTGTAGGAATTGGTGGAGCTGTATTCTCAGTAGGGGTAACTTCTTTACCAAAATACTTTCCGAAAGAGAGCCACGGTTTTGTAAATGGTATTTACGGTGTCGGTAACGCCGGAACAGCAATCACTTCGTTTTTAGCACCTGTTATCGCAACTTCAGTTGGTTGGAGAACGACAGTACAATGTTATTTAGTTTTACTTGCAGCATTTGCACTTATGAACTTTTTATTAGGTGATCGTAAGGAGAAAAAGGTGAATACACCATTAATGGAACAAATAAAAGGTGTATATAAAAATGAAAAACTTTGGTTTTTATGTATCTTTTACTTTTTAACATTCGGATCATTTGTCGCATTTACAGTATACTTACCAAACTTTTTAGTATCTCACTTCGGATTAGAAAAAGTAGATGCAGGTATGCGGACAGCCGGATTCATTGTACTCGCAACAATTATGCGCCCGATTGGTGGTTGGCTCGGTGATAAGTTTAATCCATTTAAAATATTAATCTTCGTATTTATCGGTTTAACACTTTCAGGTATTATTTTATCATTTATGCCTAGTATGAACGTGTATACATTTGGTTGCCTACTAGTCGCATTTTGTGCAGGGATTGGAAATGGTACAATCTTCAAACTCGTTCCAATGTACTTCTCAGAACAAGCCGGTATTGTAAATGGGCTCGTTTCAGCTTTAGGCGGACTAGGAGGATTCTTCCCGCCACTAATTTTAACATTACTATTCCAATTAACAGGTCATTATGCAATTGGATTTATGGCGTTATCAGAAGTCGCACTTGCTTGTTTAATCATTACAGTATGGATGTATAGCCAAGAGAAATTGTTAGTGATGTTAAAGAATCATTAATAAGGAAAAAGAACCGTCCCAAAGTATTTTGGGATGGTTCTTTTAGTAATAGGCTTCAACATGTTTTTATTGCTATCTCAACAAACGCTTGTTTTCTATAAGAATGTGCTTTTAAAATGAAAAACAGAAGGTTGATGGAATTTTATTTTAAAATATAGATGTCAAAAGTTATTTAATTAAAGGGCAGATTAGTTAAGGAAATCTTAAATCTATTCTAAAGATCGAACTCATTTTTAGAATGCAAATATTTAATTGAATCGGAATGTTTAGATGAAAAAAAATATAAGTCCACTCAAGATAAACAAGTATCAGGTGTGTTAGGTGACTCAAGCGACAAGTATGGAATTGATGTAAGTATTCTTCGCATAGTAACTGCAGTATCAGATTTTTTTAGGGCAAGATTTTTTGGTAAGGCTAACGGATATTGTGAAAAAAGTACACTTAAACTAAAGAATACAGTTTAGTTCAATAAGATAAAGTTATGAATTTGTATAAATAATCTATAATTTTCTTTATGAGTCATATTTGATATGTTAAAGAAAAGAGAGCGTTTAATCCAACTAAAATATATGTAGAATGAGGTTTTAAATGATTATTTTTATTATATTAGACGTAATATTACCAATATTAATATTGCTGCTAATTGGTGCAATTTTACAAAGGAAGTTCCAATTTAACTTAAAGCAGCTATCTACACTTATTACTTATTGCTTGATGCCAGCGGCTGTATTTATGAATATATATGATATTAGTATAGAGACAGGTTTGTTGCTCCAGATAATATACTATTTAATGCTTTATAGTTTGAGTCTGATCATAGTAAGTCATTTCATTTCAAAAACATTAAAGTTAGAAAAAGGAGAAAGTGCAGCTCTAAAAAATAGTATTTCGTTAATGAATTCCGGTAATTATGGATTACCAGTAAGTCAATTGATTTTTAGTCACAATCCAGTGGGGGTTTCCATTCAAATTTTTATTGTGATTTTCCAGAATCTTTTAACTTATTCATATGGGATATATAACTTACTATCAGCAACAAAAACAATCGGAAGTATTATTCAATCATTTCTAAGACTGCCTGTACTTCATGCGCTTGTATTAGGGGTTCTCTTTCAATCTTTTAAAATTCAAATACCTAATTCTATCTTTCTACCTCTTAATCAGCTTGCGAATAGTTTTGTTGCAATAGCAATCATATTGCTAGGAGCGCAATTATCTAACATTAAGCTTAATTTTTTCCATCGAGTCATAACATGGGCTTTAATTGGAAGGTTACTGATAGGACCATTATTAGCACTTGCCATGATCTATCTACTAAACATTGATGGTATTGTTGCACAATCATTATTTATTGCAAGTTCTTTTCCTACTTCAAGAAATACATCAACCATTGCTATGGAGTATCAAATAGAGCCTGAACTACATGCACAAATCGTTTTATTTTCAACACTTTTCAGCATTGTTACAGTAACTGTCGTTATTTATTTGTCATATATTTTGTTTTGAATATACGTGCAAAAACGAATAGATTTGAGGCGGTAAATGATGGACGGAAATCCCATCGATATGAGAAGAAAACAGTCTTAGATATATTGGGTGTCGTTTACAATTGTACCATGTCTGATAATCAAGCAGTTTAATTCAAAAAAAGGAAACGCATTAGGGGTTATTTCGGATGCAAATCTTTAAAGCATCTACATATAGACTTGCGAAAAAAGACACAATTTCGCTTATAATTGACGTTACATGAGCTTAGTTTGATAGCGATGGGGTGGGAGTGTCAAGTAAGAATTTTTTCTTTATTGATTTTATGCGGTTTTTCCGCAAAATTGTAACTAAGGAGGGATTCCAAGTTGAGTAAACAGAATATCAGCACAACAGTTTCAGGAGATATAATTGTTACCCATCTAGTTGGAAATATAAAAACAGATGATGTGTATGAATGGTTTAATGGTTTTGAGCAGGTTTGTCAGCAATTCATTTCTGAAGGGCGGAAATACAAATTGTTGGTGGATAGAAAAGGATACACGCCAAATCATTTTTCTGTTCAAAAAGTATGGAAAGAGAAGTTCTTCAATGAAATCATTTTGAATAACAGTAAGGCAATTGCATTACTCCTTGAAGAGGGGGAGATAATGGATTATTTACAACAATCTAATACGAAAGAATCTGTGAGATTTTTTGATGATTATGAACAAGCGCTAATTTGGTTGAATGAATATCCAATATAAAACCTGTATTGAAGCAGTTGCTCTCAAGCAACTGCTTTTTTTGTCCGTAATTGTTGCCGCTATTTTTCTTCACAGATTCTTGTCCAATTGTTTGTCTGATCCTAAAAAGCGAAACTAAAGCAAAAGGAACAAACGCCTCTAAAAAACGTTTGTTCAAAGTTAATTACTATTTTAGCTAAGTGATAGATTACATTTTATGAGTACGAGAAAGCTTGTTTATAAGTTTAGGAAATATAGATGTTAGTTCCTGCTTCAAATGCTTCGTAAACGATGGATCTTTACCTGAAGTTGAAATAGTGACAACATATTCATCATGTCGGATGACACCAGGTGTGTGAAACGATGATTTTGTACCATCACTTACGACGTTAACCCACTGGAAATCATGGGCGGCCTGTTTGACCATCATATTTACAGCATGTTGATTTGTAGCTGCATAAATAAGATGAGCATCTTTAATATCATTATTACTAAAAGCTTTTTGCTTCCAAGTAATATAAGGAAGTTCCTTCATTTCCTCGCAAATTTCTGGGCTGATAACGGTGACAAAAGCGCCTGTATCCTTTAATCCGGACGCTTTTCGATATGCGATTTTACCACCACCAACTATAACGACCACTTTTTTATTTAAATTAAACATAAGAGGGTACATGTTATACATATATGCATTCCTCCATTTGTTCTAATAATGTTAACTTCATGTATCTATCAAACTGAAGACAGTTACAAGTTGTAACGTGATCGTATTTTTTTGCATGCAATTTAATTTTTTGAAGTAATAATCCGGTAAAGAGAAGGTACGGCATGACATATACATGGGATGAAGTCGATGTTATAGCCTTGAGCTCAGCAGTAAAAGAGGGAGTTCCTTTCGTTAAAAAGGAGCACGATACTGGCATACTGAGTTTTCGTTCGACGACTGCTCCGATTTGTTGTAATTCATGTAACGGCTGTGGATCACTACTGCCTCTCCCTACGAGTAAAACACTACTACCTTGCATTGGCATAGTTTCACGTATTCTTTTTACTACAAGTTCAACCATATGTGGATGTGTACTAAAAGGTTGTACAACTGAAAATGTTATATGTGGATATTGCTTTTGTATTTTCTCTATCTCAAAAGGAATATCACGTTTATAGTGAGCTGCTGCAAATAATAAAACAGGTACAATCATTATTGCAGTTGCACCCTCTAGTATTGCTTCTGTAACTGCATCCGAAATGGTAGGTGTCGTTAGTTCTAGGAAAGCTATTTTTTGAATCCGTTCGTTACGTTCTTTTATAACAGATTGAATAAAGTGAATGAATTGTTCGTTACCTTTTTGCAAGCGGCTCCCGTGTCCAACATATACAATTCCTTTCATCGTACCACCAAATCTTTCTTCATAATCATGTCTTGTAATTGCTCATCTACATTATGAAAACCGACTTTATTCGCATAGTGTAAAGTTGGAACGTCGGTATACGAGAATGGGAGAGTAAGAATATTGATAAAGCCTAGGCGTTTTATTTCTGCTAGAAACGTATCAATAGAAGCACGACCTTCAAATACAATGCTGTCCCATGAGAATTCAGAAAGCATACGGGAATGAATTTCATCGAAGCGATGATCAATTGTGTACTCATGAGTCATCATATAGGAACCAGCACCAATTTTTTCTTGAATAACAGCAATTCGGTTAATGTTTCGTCCTAAATAAATCGTTGAATTCGAAGAAAATTGCGCAGGTTTACTTAACAATCCATATTGCATAAGCTTTTCTTGAATAGAAAGGTTCATATACTGAAGCTCTGCCTGTAAGGAGCGAATATCTTTATGATATTTACTACATGATTGCACTAAGATGTCTACACTCTCAGCGGAACAAAATACAAGACGATCAACGTTAAAAATCTTATTAATTTGTTCAAAGGTTAATGTGTATTCTTTCTTTTGGAAAATTGGAATTTGATATATTTCTGCACCGGACTCTTGTAACATTTGCTTTATTGCGCTTTTTTTATTTGTTGCAGATGCAAGTAAAACTTTCTTGCCGTGCAATGGTTTACGTTCTTTCCAAGCAATTTGATTCCGTAAAGTAACAACATCACCAACAATTGTCATAGAAGGGTTAGAAATATTTTCGTCTTTGACGATAGAAACAATGGTGGACAGTGTCCCTGTGACTACACGTTGTTTACCAGTTGTACCCCATTCAATGACGGCTACTGGTGTATCTTTTTTCTTTCCTGCTTGTAGTAAGTTTTCACAAATTGTAGGTAAGTTTTTTATACCCATGTAGTAGGCGATCGTGTCGCTATTATAGGATGAATTATATTTTCCATGATCGGTTAAAGGGCCTTTTGCATGCCCAGTTAATAAAGTGATGCTATTACTGTAGTTACGGTGGGTGAGGGGGATACCTGCATAGCTACTAGCGGCGATGCTAGATGTAATACCTGGTACGATTTCATATGGAACGTTCGCTGCTGCTAAAGTTTCTGCTTCTTCACCAACGCGGCCAAAAATAGATGGATCTCCGCCCTTTAATCGGACAACGATTTTTCCTTCTTGTGCGAATTGAAGGAGGTGGGCGTTAATCATTTCTTGTCGCATAATATGATTCTTTGGCATTTTGCCGCAATACATAAGTTCACATGTTTCTTTTGTATAACTAAGAAAGAAAGGGTTTAATAAACGGTCATATAAAACGATATCTGCACGCTTTAAACAATCTATCGCTTTCTTTGTAATAAGCCCTTCATCACCTGGTCCTGCACCAACTAAATATACATATCCGTTCATAATCGCACCTCTTCTATTTTTATGTAAAAGGAAGCCAGAGGAGGCTTCCTTTCGTAAATTACATGTTTATATAAATGTCACCATCAATAACTTCTACTTCGTATGTTTGGATACAGCCGTCATCAGGTTTTTGCACTTCACCTGTTAGTAATGAAATTTTCCAATCATGCAGTGGACAAAAGACGAATTCTCCAGATACAATTCCTTCTGCTAACGGTCCGTTTTTATGAGGACAACGATTTTCTACAGCTCGAATATCTCCATTTGAAAGGCGGAATAGGGCGATAGACATACCATTCATTTGCACCTCTTTACCGATTTGAATAGGAAGGTCTTCCGCACGCATAACTTTTATTTTTTCTTTCGTTTGTATCATATAGATCACAGCTCCTTATTTCACAGTTTCTACTTCATACATCGCTTTTAATGATTTCGTTTCTAGTGCTTGTCCCCATGCTTCTTTATATGTGCCACGAGCTTTTTGGAAACGTTCATTTAACTTAGTGACCATATTTGCATCTTGCAGTATTTCTTTTATGTGATCGAAGCCTAAACGTTCTGTCCAGTAGGCAGTACGCTCTCCATAAATACCAGTTTCACGATAATATTGCATATAAGCTGTAGCGATGCGAAGGACATCATCTTCAGTAGGGACAATCATTACAAAATCAGCTTCGCGTACTTCCGTACCACCATTTCCGCCAATATAAAGTTGGTATCCATTTTCGACACAAACAACGCCAAAATCTTTCGTCAGTACTTCCGCACAGTTACGCGGACAGCCCGTTACACCCATCTTCATTTTATGAGGTGTATCTACCATTTCTAATGATTGTTCAAGCAACATACCAAGTCCTAATGAATCTTTCGTACCGAAACGGCAGAAGCGAGAACCAACACATGATTTTACATTACGAAGCGATTTTGAATATGCATATCCCGAAGTCATATGTAAGTCAGCCCATACGTTAGGTAAATCTTGCTTCTTAACACCATATAAGCCGATTCGGCTTGCACCTGTAATTTTCACAAGAGGAACATCGTACTTTTTCGCAACTTCAGCAATTTTCATTAAATCATCAGCTGTTGTAACGCCTCCGTACATGCGTGGAATAACAGAGAATGTACCATCGTGCTGGATGTTACCATTCATTCTTTCATTAACGAAACGGGACGATTTATCATCTTCATATTCTTCTGGAATCGCCATACGTAAATAGTAGTTTAAAGCAGGACGACATTTTGAACAGCCTTCTTCATGTATAAAACCAAGAACATTTCGTACTTCTTTTGGAGATTTTAAGCCTTTCTCGTGAATGGCCGCTACGACTTCATCACGGGATAAAGTTGTACATCCACACATACCGGCAGATTGCGCTGAGGCATCAAAAGCATCTCCAAGTGTATGAGATAAAACTTGTTCCACAAGCGGACGGCATTTACCACAAGAACCTGCGGCTTTCGTACAGCCCTTAACTTCTTCAAAAGTCGTTAACTCTTGTTCTAAAATGGCGTGAACGATTGTACCTTTCGTAACACCATTACATCCGCAAATCGTGTCATCCGCACTCATTGTAGCAACGTCAAGTACACTTTCTTCACCAGCTTTGTGGAGAAGGGAAGCGGTTGTATATTCTTGTATATCCTCTTCTTTCTTTAACATGCTAAAGAGGCGTGTACCGTCAGCTGTGTCACCATATAAAACGATACCGACGACTTTATTGTCACGAATTAATACTTTTTTATAGGAACGTTTACATTCATCAAAGATGGATATTGCTTTCGTTTGGTCATCTTCATAAATTTGGCCAGCAGAGAATAAATCACAACCTGCAACTTTTAATTGCGTACCGACGATACTGCCCGTATATCCATCAGTTTGTAAATTCGTTATATGTTTTGCTAATATCGCACCTTGTTCATAAAGAGGAGCAACAAGTCCATATGCGATACCGTCATGTTCTGCACATTCTCCAACTGCATAAATGGATTCATCATTTGTTAGCATATAGTCATTGACTACAATACCGCGATTTACAATTAAACCAGCATCTTTTGCTATTTGCGTATTTGGGCGTATTCCGACAGCCATTACGATTAAATCACAATCTACAACTTCACCATCTTCAAATTGAATGCCCTCAACATGGTCTGTACCAAGAATTTTTACAGTTTTCTTTTCCATTAGAAATTGCATGCCTTGCGCTTCTAAATCTTCGCGTAATAGAGAAGCTGCTTTGGCATCTAGTTGTTGCTCCATTAAGCTTGGCATTAAATGAACGACATATACGTCCATTCCTAAATCAATAAGACCTCTTGCAGCTTCTAAGCCAAGTAATCCACCACCAATGACAACAGCCTTTTTCTTTTCATTAGCGGTATCAATCATAAATTGTGTATCTTCAATAGTTCGAAATCCTGTTACGCCAGGAAGAGTAGAACCTTCAACGGGCAAAATAAAAGCACTAGAACCTGTTGCGATAATTAGTTTGTCATATGTAAGAGTACGATTTTTTTCTGTGATAATTATTTTTTCTTCTCGGTTAATACTTTGAACCCTTTCATCTGTATACAAAGTTATTTCATTTTCCTCATACCAACTATATTCATTCATAATGATATCTTGCATATTTGTTTTGCCTTGTAAAACATGAGAGAGCATAATGCGATTGTAGTTTGGATGTGGTTCATCTCCAAAAATAGTAATCTCATATGAATCACTATCATGTTTTAATATTTCTTCCATACAACGTATGCCAGCCATACCATTTCCGATCATAACTAAACGTTTTTTCATTTTCGTTTCCCCTTTTTATGTGAAGTGTTGAACAAAGGATTATATTTCTATTATAGAAAATTTAAAAAGAGGGAGATGTGATATTTATCACATTTTTACAATGATTCACAAATTGTTAAAATTCGGACTTATTCGAGAGGGATGTGTATATTCTTTACCAAATGAAAAAACAGGACATAAGTATTTACACTCATGTCCTGCACTTAATTTACACTCTCGTAATTGCACGTGGAAATAAAATGTTATTTTCTAAATGAATATGCTCAAATAAATCAGACTCTAGTGCTTCAAGGCGTTGGTAAACAAGTCGATAAGTGCCGCAAGCTCCTTCTGGAGGAGTAAAGTCATTTGTAACTTTACGAAGCTCTTTAATAATGTTGCCTGCGTGGTTATGTTCATTTTCCAACTCATCTACTACTTTACGTAACTTCACATAGTTTTCTTCAGTTGGATTTTGTTCAAATTCTAAAATTAATGGAAAATCTTCTGTTTCTTCTTTAATTAAATGTTGTTCTAGTTCCATCTTTAGTTCATGAAATAGCTTATGAATTTGAGCTAAATGAGGCTGACTTGCCCCATGAACACGTAATACTTTTGTCACATACGGACTTAATTGTGGCAACTCTTCATTTAAATAGCGATGATGCTTATTTATAACATAATCAATCAATTCGCGATAAGAAGCATTTTTCCAATCAATTTCAGATTCATTTAATCGTTTCATATTATTATAAAGCGTATTTAACTCTGTAAGCACTTCAGTAGCTGATAAATTTCTTTCATGAATTGCATCAATAAGCGGTTTATTGCCACCACAACAAAAATCTATTCTATATGATTTAAAAAGATCACTAGCTTTCGGGAATTGTGTAACGATCTCACCGACAATAGAAGTTTCAGTAAATGTATGTTTCATATGAACGCCTCCATAAAGTTTGAATGTAATTACTAAATTAAGAATAGCGATAAATGAAAATCAATGTGGTGATTGAAATCACTTATTATGTGTCATTTTTGAGAATAATAGTATGAAATTTATTTAAGAACACATCTAAATAAGAGAAAGGGATATTAAATGTAAGGCATTACAGTAAAAAAAGAAGCTTTTACTAAGCTTCTTTTTTATTACTATTATTCGCATGCAACTCCATCGCCGTCTCTATCTAGTTTACGACTATATCCTGGTTGATCTTTATATAGAGGAGCTTTCCCCGCAGCTCTAACTGCATCACAATTTTTGTAATATGCACTACTAGTATTTCCTGAGGTAGGTTGTGTTTGAGTTTGCTGTGCTTTTTGCTCTTCTTGTTGCTTACGAGCTTGTTCATCAGCCTGACGTTTTTG